>JAEXTI010000351.1 GCA_023406965.1 Chloroflexota bacterium | reverse complement strand
CCACAAAGGAGGCGTCGATCTCGCCGCTGACGGCTTTCTCCACCAGGCGGTCGAGGGATTCCCTGTCCAGGAAGGGGGCCAGGCTGGAAAGCAAGCCCTGGTCCACCTCGCCATCCACAATGGTATCGACCATTTCGCCGAGCAGGTCGCTTTCGATGAAGGGGGCCAGTTGGACGATTTGCTCGAGAGGCAGCTTGAGGTCAGAGAGGTTTTCGACCACTTTGGCCATGGTGCTGGGGCGGGCCAGCGGGGCGGCTTCGATGAGCGCTTCCAGATCCACTTTGCCTTCGGCTACCATGCGGGCGGCAGCTTCGGGGCGATTTTGGGCCAGCTCTTCGATGATGGCTCCCGCGCCGGACTTGCGCGGGCCGATGTGGAAACCGGCGGTTTCGCCGCGCAGAAGATCATCCACGCTGATGGAGAAGATCTGGGCGATTTGGGAGAGGAGGGCGATATCGGGGAAGGAGTCCCCGGTTTCCCAGCGAGAGACGGCCTGGGGGGTGACGTGCAGGCGCTCGGCCAGCTCGAGCTGGGTCCAATCACGTTTGCGGCGCAGTTTCGAGATGTAAGCGCCGGTTTTCTTGGGGTCAATCATAGGTGCTATCCTTTTGGTAGTGTGCGCGGCCTGCCGGAGAAAAGCCCCGGGTTGCTTTAGGGCGGCGGGCGTGTTTCTGCGTTCACTTTAGCACGAGGAGAGGGGAAAATCAAACAAGCGCTGGTTGAGTTGGGCGGGCGAGCGATTCAACCGGGGGTTGAGTTGTGGCGTGTATGAGTTACGGCGCGCCGGGGATGGCAATGCCCTGGCCTTTCGATTTCAGGTCTGCCTGCCACTCCGCTTTCAACTCGGCGTAGGTTTTGCCGTCCAACAAGCCGTCTTCGGCGCCGTTGACGTAGACATTCAACACCCGATCGATGGAATAGGTGTCGCACAGCCAGGCTACCAACGAAGCCGCCTGGGTATAGCTCAGTTCCAATCCATCCTGGCCTTTTAGTTGAAAGCCTGGAACCAAAAGGTCGTATTTTACGCCAATGGGAATCCCCCTGGACCCTGAATGAGCGTC
The DNA here is from genome assembly GCA_023406965.1 of Chloroflexota bacterium. Next base: position 3,949 of record JAEXTI010000351.1, on the reverse strand, counting down.
CCTGTAGATGGTTGCGAAAGCAACTGCATCTGTGTAGAGCCGGGGATTTGTGGATTCCTCGTTTTCCATCTGGCCCCCTTGAGCCAGATACCATTCTTTTGCTGCGTGAAGCTGCTCGGGATCAAGAAAATACCAATAAGATGTCCCGGGCGAATCACTGGTATCGGCATCGTTCAAACGGTTTAAATCCTCGAAGACACAGCGCCTGGCTGTCTGCGGATAAATTGTCAGAAGGGTCCCAAGATACTCAGCAAAACCCTCGCTCAGCCAAATTTTATTATCATCCAGTGATAATGACGAGTTCCATTCGAAGGTATGCACTACCTCATGGAGAATATCATAGTAGACCGAGCTCTTGTTTAACGTAATGGTATTCCCATTTGTATAACCCAGGCGGCCTCCAAGCTCCCAAACTTCAAAATTAATCGTTTCTTCAGGGTTCACCCATTGATTTACAGACGGCGCCTCGGACATGAGATATTCTGCCAGTGCTTTTCGCCCATAGTACGCATCGTAAATAAAAAATTCAGCTTCAGAAATTTCATCAAAGTATTGCTGGTTTGGAATCCGGTTCAGGCAGAAATACATGGTGTCTGCGTTGACGAACAGGTCACAGTCACTTTTTTGGGAATATAGGAACCCTGCAAGATTTCCATCGTATGGATAAGTGACCTCTCGATCCACGCCCAGCGACGCCAGCCAGCGCGTACGCACTTCATTGTTGACCTGTTGCGCCAGCCTGTTGGATGGGATTTTCTCCACCTCCAGTGCATACTGCACTAATGAAGTGGCGGACATTCGGGCAATTTCCCGTTCTTCCTCGGTTGCCCAATCTTCCATGAACCAGGCAATGAACAAGCTAGCGATGTCCAGGTTCTCTGTATGTTGATACCACTCCTTGAGTTTTTCCCGATCGGGCTGCTCCCCGAGAGCCAGAGATGCCAACCCGGTATTAATCCAATACTCGCGAATACCGGTTGCTGCGACGAAGAGCTCTTCAGTAAATGCTCTGGTGTCAATATCTTCAGGGGTAGAAAACACCAACTGAACACGCGAGTAGCAATTCCCCTGCTTGGGGTCGGGAATAATATAGATGGTAGTCGGCTGGTCAAGCGGAACCGGGGAAGACGCGGCTAAGTCCTTGTAGCGCTCAATGATCTGGGTGGCGAGAGCCTGCGGGTCCTGGGGCTCGGCGAAATTTTTAGCGATCGCGATGGTCAGCGGTCGGTAGGTAGCCTGGGTGTAATCAAATACTCTGCCGCATATTTCATCCCGTTGATAGCGCCCTTCCTCAAAGGATAGCATCCTATCAAGAGGGGGAAGGGCCTCGGTAGGTGTCGGCGCTGGTTCGGTTGCAATTTGGCTGATCGGGGGTTGGTTCGTTGGTTCAGGTAGTTGCTGGGCCGAGCAGGCCGAACACAAGGTCGCCAGCAAAGAGGCGATGATTGCCGCGCAACACAGTTGAACGGAAATGTGGAACTTGTTTTTTGACGCCATGAAGAATTATCCGATCAATTTTTTGGCGCGCTTGTAATCTTTGAGATTGACATAGACCGAATAGACGAAAGTGGGTTCTGAGGCTCCCTTGTACAAGGCCAAATTGGCCCTGGCATAAGCCGCGGCATCCAGGCCCATCCCAATCGTTCCGCGGGAGCGTTCAGAGCGAACTTCATGTTGGATGTTGTTCTCTTGAAGGATGTTTTCTATCCTTTTGATCCCCTCCGCTGAAGTATCCACAGCAACCCTGCGCATGAATAAACCAAACATTTCTAATCCCTCCTTGATGAATAGGAAAATCTTCGGCAGTTTTTCTCGCCCCGCGAACATTTACCTTGATTATAGTTTTTTGGGGTTAAATGGCAAATCGCGAGGGAATAGGGTATACCTGTAAACCGGATAGCCTTTACGCGGAGTTTTTTCTCAGACGCTCGAATTCTTCGTCGCCCAGGAAGTAACGCAGCTCTTCCTCGAAAGTGTCCAGCAAGGGGATGGGGTGGGAGGCGGGGCGCAGGCAACTGCCTTCTTCCCCCAGCATGGCCTCGGTCGTGTCCAGGGTGATGCGGCCCTGCTCGTCCAGGTCCAGGGGGTGGAGGATGCAGTAAAAGGGTTTGAAGTGCCAGGGATGCAGCCCGGCAGCCTGCCCGGCCACCTGCAGGGCGCACTTGTAGTCCTCGCGCAGGAAGACGCAGGCCGTGCCGCCGTAGTGGGCGCGGTCGGGGAGCACGTTGCTGTGAACGACGTGCCCGCTGGGCGAGAATTCGTCGGGCTCTTCGCGGCCGTTGAACCAGGCGGCGGGGTCTTGCAAGGCGGGGGGCATGTGCGGGGCAATGAGGTCGGCATTTGCCAGCAGGGTGGCCTGCTCGGCGGAATCAATCCACACGCCGTGCAGGCAGCAGGCCCCGCGGCATTGGTGCAGCACGCAGCGCTGCATGGGCTCGGATTGTAGAAGACGGGGGTTGATTTGGTGGGGCGGGGTGGGCATCCCCGTTATTATAACGCCACCCAGCCCATGCGCGCCGCCAGCATGGCCAGTTCGGCGCGGTTGGAAACGCCGGTCTTACTGTATACGGCCGCGATGTGAGTTTTAACCGTGTTTTCGCTGAGGTTTAGGCGTTGGGCGATTTCCTTGATGGTCAACCCTTGGGCCACCCAACCGGTCACCTCCAGTTCGCGCGGGGTGAGCGCTTCGGGCAAGGCTGGTTCACCGGCTGCGGGCTGGGTGACGCATAATCCTTGCGCAACGGCGCCGATGGCGGCTTGCAACTGCGCGGGAGAGACCGACGGGCTAAGAATGCCCCAAGCGGAACGCCCGCTTTGCGCCAGAAGAGGACGATACCCGGCGGGGTCGGCGGAGATGAGCAGCAGGGCGGCACGCTTGGGCAGGTCCAGGAGCAGGCGGCTGAGCATGTGCGGCGGGACGGCGTTATCGCTGAGGAGGAGCAGATCCAGGTCGGACTCCAAAAACGTTGGCTGCCCCGGAAAAGCCGGAGCAGCCAACGAGATATTCTCCTTCCGGTAAGGCGTTTGCGCCAGAAGGTTGTGGAGCCATGCGCGCTCTGGAGAACCGGCTGCCAGCAGGGCGATGTTCACCGCTTACTTTTCGCCAATGATCACCTGGACGGTCACGACATTTCCGGCGCGGACGAGCTGCACCTGCACAGAAGCGCCTCCGCCTGCCCCAAGCAGCGCGGACTGCAGGGCGGCATGCTCGGAGAGGGGAGCGCCGTCCAGCGCGGTGAGCACGTCGCCGATCAGCAGCCCGGCTTGTTGGGCGGGGCTATCTTCTTCCACGCCCATGACCATCAGGCCGGTGGCCTCGCTGCCACTGAGCTTGACCGCCTGGGTGCGCACGCCCAGGTAGGGCTTTTTCAAGCGCCCGTGCTGGATGAGGTCAGAAGCTACCTTGAGGGCGAAACCGATGGGAATGGTCAGCAGCGAGCCCATCGACAGGCCCGAGGTGTTGATCCCGGCCACCTCGCCGCGCATGTTTAGTAGCGGGCCGCCGGAAAAACCGGGGTAGGGAGTGGCTTCGGTTTGGATGAGGTGCTCAAACACGCCCGCGTGCGTGGTGACTTGAGCATGGACGGCCCGCACCAGGGCCAGGCCGGCTTCAACCTGCGGGCCGGGTTTGCCCAGCGCCAGGGCCAGCGAGCCGACCTGCGGGAGGGTCTGGGCAGTGGCGGCGGGGGTCAGGGGGCTGCCTTCCACGGCCAGCACGCACAGGTCCAGGCCGGGGTCGCGCCCGGCAACCGAGGCAGGCGCGCCCTGTACGGAGATTCCCGCGTCTTTTTCGACGACATGGCTGACGGTGAGGATGTGGTTGGCGGAGATGGCGATGCCGGTGGCGGGCAGCCGTCGCCGGGCATTGACGGTGTAAATAGATGGGGCCGTCGCCTGGACAAGGGCGGCCAATTCATCGGAAAATTGAGCTAATTGGGTCATATCATTC
>JAEXTI010000221.1 GCA_023406965.1 Chloroflexota bacterium | reverse complement strand
CAGACATCTCCTCTTCGCTCAGCTCGATCGACAGAGACTTCATGTTGTGCTCGTATTGCTCCAACCGGCTGGCGGCCATGATGGGAATGACACGCGGCTGGTGATGCAGCAGCCAGGCCAGCACGAGCTGGCTGTTGCTCACGCCACGACGAGCCGCCATCTCCGATAACACTTTCAACCGGGCATGGGTGTCATCAAAATCGTAATAAGCCCAGTTGTAGTAGCGCTCGCGCTTTTGGGGATCATCATAAATACCCTTCAACAGCGGCGAGTAGGCCACCAGAGTCACATCCTCATTGGATCGCAAGAAGTCCAGTTGCTCTGCATCGGTATGGACACCAATACCAAACGATGTGCCTGGTTTCGGACGGAAATAGGAATACTCCTGCTGCACAGCCACGTACTGCGCCCATCCGCGCTGCCTGCTGATACCCAACGCTCGCTCCAATCGCCAGGTGCGGAAATTGCTGCAAGCGATATAGCGCACTTTGCCTTCTTGCACAAACTGATTCAACGTTTCCAGGGTGTCTTCTATGGCGACTACCCGGTCGTCGATGTGCGCATAATACAGATCGATCGTCTCCACCTGCAAGCGCCTCAGGCTGCCCTCCAGAGCTTTGCGCAGAGCCTCGGGTGATAGATACTCGTATTCACCTGGCACTTTCTCCCAGGCAATATTTCCCTGAGCGTCTTTTACCACTCCCACATTACGGAGCGCTGCCCCACCTTTGCTCGCCAGGAAAATATCTTTCCTGTTGCGGCGCTCTTTCATCCAGCGTCCCAACAAAGTCTCGCTCTCGCCGCCCTGCCCGCCATCCACCCACCACGCATAGCAATTAGCCGTGTCAATAAAGTTCCCCCCCGCTTCCATAAAGCGATCCAGCATGGTGTAGGAGGTCTGCGAGTCGGTAGTTGTGCCCATGATCATGGCACCCAGACACATCTGACTGACCTGTTCGCCGGTCTTTGCAAACGGAATTTTCTTCATTGTGCTCTCCTTTTGGTTAACAAACTTCATGAGTGGGTCGGCGGTTAAACGGGTTGCTCCACGAAACGCGAACCTTTCCGCGCCTGTCTTTTTCCTCGGTGATGCAACCGGATTCTGCCGCCCCAGAATTGTTGGGTAACGTATCAATATTCCGGCTTCGCCAGTCCATTTCCCGGCGCAGATCCATCTCTTTGTCTTGCGCAGCGCGATGAATGAGTTGAATGATCGGGTCCATACTTGTCTCCTTCCGAATAACGATCTGTTCGTCAGGGTTATTCTACGGCGCAAGCGGTCCTATAGATAGGACCAGTTTGAACCAATTTCCATAGGCCCACTTGGCAGATTTTGTGAAAGTGATAATATAAATCCATCCGGAATTGGAGGAAACCATGCGCATCCCGCTAGATCGAAACAGCGCAACCCCGCTTTATCAACAAATCGAGCAATTCCTGCGCGAGAATATCGTTTCGGGCGGGCTTCCGGCAGGCACACGCCTACCCTCTTCGCGCGAGTTGGCGGCGGAACTGGATGTCAGCCGCATTACCATCAAGAACGCCTACGCCAATCTAGAAAGCGATGATTTACTCATCAGCCGAGAGGGCAGCGGCACTTTCGTGGCTACCCTACCGTCCCTAACCCGATCTGGTCCTTCCGGAACGAACGATAGCTGGCCCTTGTGGCAGCTAGAGGCAGAGAACAACAACATCTTTTCAACAGACATCTACCGCCCCGGCTCCCCTTATCACGTCTCCGGGAGGAATGCGATTCAGTTTACCGGTGTAGGCGACCGCAGCCAGTTCCCGGTCAAGGATTTCATCAAATCCATCCAGGCTGTCATCCGCCGCGACGGAGTCGAGGCACTAGAATACGGCGAGTTCAGCAGCGGCTTTGCACCACTGCGCCAAACGGTAGTCAACGTATTGGCCAGTCAGGGCATAAAAACCCACGCCGACCAGGTGCTGATCACATCCGGTTCGCAGCAAGCTCTCTCCCTGGTTTGCCTGGTGCTGCTCAAACCCGGGGATACCATCCTGGTGGAAAGTCCTACCTACAATTTGGGTCTGGAACTGTTTCGCTCGTTCAATCTCAATATCGCCGGTATCCCGGTGGATCAGCACGGAATGCAGGTAGATCGCCTCGAGCCACTGTTGCAAGAACATCATCCAAGGCTGATCTATACCATCCCCAACTTCCAAAACCCAACCGGGGCCTGCCTGAGCAGTCCTCGCCGCCACGCGTTAATCGAATTGGCTGCCCGCTACAATATACCCATTTTGGAGGATGATTACGCCGGAGATCTGCGCTACGAAGGGCGCGCCCAGCCGGCGGTGAAAGCCTTGGACACCAACGGGCACGTCATCTACGCCGGCACCTTCTCCAAGATGCTCATGCCGGGGCTGCGCCTGGGATTCATCGTCGCCGACGGCCCCATCTTCCAACGCCTGCTGTACGAAAAGTGGGTGAATGACCTGACCACATCCACCCTCATCCAGCATACCCTGGATGAATACGTGACGGTTGGACGCTACCAAACCCACTTACGCCGTTCGGCTCGCCATAACCGCATCCGGCGCGACACCATGTTGACAGCCATCCGGCGCTACCTGCCAGGCGAAATTTATTGCACCATTCCACATGGCGGTCTCTACCTGTGGCTGCGCCTTCCCGAGGGCTACCATTGCCTTGACTTGCTGCCACTGGCCTACGAAGAGGGGGTCGAGTTCACCCCCGGATGCTGGTTCTTCCCCAACCCATCTGATGGCGAACGCTACATCCGTTTGAATTTCGCCACCCAGCCGCCCGAATTGATCCAGGAGGGCATCCGCAGGTTGGCCAAAGCGATGCAAAGAGCGAAAGGCGATTGATCCGAGAATTAAAAATCATCCTCCCAAAATCGGGTGCGCTCAAAAATTTGTATAAAATAACTTGGATAGTATCTTTCCGCAAAGAACGTTTCCAATGCAGGCCTCATCCCACAACCAGAACAACTCCAGGGGAAAAAATGACTCTTCCACAATGGTTGGTACTCGGCACACTCTTTCTGACACTCATCCTCTTTATCACCGGACGCTGGCGCTATGATGTTGTAGCCTTGTTAGCCCTACTCATCGTAGTTATCACCGGTTTGGTGCCTGTGGAGCAAGCCTTTTTGGGATTTGGCAACCCTGCCGTGATCACAGTCGCTGCCGTTCTGGTACTCAGCAAGGGGCTGCAAAACTCCGGGCTGGTGGAAATCATCGGGCAATTCCTGATGAAAATGAGAGGCGGCACGACCGTACAGCTCTTTGCACTCACTGGGATCGTAGCGCTCCTCTCAGCCTTCATGAACAATGTTGGTGCGCTGGCGTTGATCCTGCCGGTGGTCTTGCAAATCTCAGCCAAGAAGCAAATTCCCTCCTCCAAATTGCTCATGCCGCTGGCTTTTGCATCGCTGCTCGGCGGCATGACCACCCTCATCGGCACCCCGCCCAACATCATCGCTTCCTCCTTCCGAGAAGCAAGCAGCGGCAGTTCCTTCTCTTTGTTTGACTTCTCCTACGTGGGCGTAGCCGTGGCTGTCGCCGGTATCTTATTCATTTCCCTGGTCGGCTGGCGCTTGATCCCTGTCCGGCGGAGCAAGGGAGCCGACCAGCAGCTTTTTCAGGTCGAAAAATACATCACCGAAGTGCAGGTGTTGCCAACATCGCTCATCGTTGAGAAACGCCTGCGCGAGGTGAATCCACTGCTGAAAACCCAGATCAATATACTCGGCCTGGTTCGCGACCAGGAGCGGCGCATGGAACCCTCTTCGATGATGAAAATCCGCGCCGAAGACATTCTGGTTATTTCAGCAGACACGGAGAACTTGAAGAGTTTCATCGAGAAATCCGGCGTAGAACTGGTAGGCAGCAAATCCATTGTCAGAGAGGATCTCGAGTCTGCCGAAGT
>JAEXTI010000172.1 GCA_023406965.1 Chloroflexota bacterium | reverse complement strand
GAATTGCTCAAAGCGCTCGACGGTCTGCTGTACCCCGTCCACAATCACAGCGGGATTGTGATCACCTCGGTTTCAACGCTGCCTGAAGGAAAGTTCGGCGCGCTGCTCATCGCCCCCAACCATGAAGAGATCCTGGAGTTGTGGCGGATGTTGCAACACCGCCTGCGCCTGCTGGAGCCGCAAGAGGCTCCCTCTGGCGCTCACTCCTGAGGCGGCTCCTCCTTCTTGGGGTTGAGCTTGGCATCCAATACGTTCCAGACCCCCTGGGCAATCTTGCTGCCTGCCTTGCGCCGCAGGTTAGCCTGATAGCGTACCCGCTCGCCTTCGCCGCGCTTGATCAGCCAGAACTGCTTGCTTAACAGCGTCAAAGCCTCATCCAGGTCGGCCTGGGTTGGTCGCTCTTTTTCGGGCAAGTCGGCTGCCCACTGGCAAATTTCGGGGTAGCTCAACTCATGCTCGCGGAGCATGTTTCGCATGATCTTACGCAAAAGCGGGGGCAGATCGACCAGGTCCAGGGGGCTGATCCCGCCTTCCTGGGAGTCGATCTCCATGCGCTTTTGCAGCCGGTCGAATACACCGCTCATAGGACCTCGCAGATTGTCAGAACAATTCTGGCATAGGGATCGGTTCGGGTTGCGGCTGGCATTCGCCGCACCAGATCACATCCGCCACGGCCAGGCCTTTGGGGGTGTCGTTTCCGCCCAGGAACATGGTGATGAAACCGGCCATTTTGCTGGCGTGGTCTTTACAGACTCCCCGCCCGCAAAAGCTGCACACCGCTCGCGCGTCTTCTTCGCAAAACCAGCATTTCATAGGAATCTCCTCAACGGGTAAAGGTAGGTCACAGGCCCAGAATGGTTTGGGCTGCGCCGCGCAGCACCTTGGACCAGGCGTGGTCGGGGAAGCGCAGCGAGAAAATATCCGAACTGGCCAGGTCGACCATATCTTCGCTGAGCGGAAGAACGCCCACCACCGAAGTCTCGAAAGTGCTCTCCACCTCTTTCTGAATTTGGGTGGGATCGTATTTGGAGAGGGCCTTGTTGACGAATAAGCGAATGGAGGGCACGTCCAGGCCGCGGGCTACATCCAGGGTGACGGCGGTGCCTTGCAGGTCCTGGTTGTCGGGGCGCAGGATGATGACCATCTCGTCGGATAGGGCGATGGAGAGAAGGGTCTCCTCATTCAATCCGGGGTGCGTGTCGATCATCAGGTAATCGAGCGAAAGGTCGCGGCGCAGGGTCTTGAGGCCTTTGTTCAGCAGGTTAACGTCGTAGCCGTTCTTGAGCACGTCGGCGATCTCGTTGGTTTTGATGCTGGAGGGCACCAACCACAGATTCTTATCGGCCAGTTGCTTGAGTCCAGGTTTCGCATCCGGCTCACGCCCCACCAGATAGGCGGCATCGGTGATGCTGCACTTGCCGTGCAGAAAATCGTTGAGGGTCAGTTGCATCTTGCTGTCATCCAGCCCAAACAGAACATGAATGCCGGGTGATTGGATGTCGCTATCAATGATGGCGACGCGCTTGCCTGCCAGCGCGGCCTGGGCAGCCAGATTGGCGGTGACGTTGGATTTGCCCGTGCCGCCGCGGAAGGAATGCACCGAAATAATCTTGCTCATTAAGATTTCTCCTCTTGGTTGTCCGCTGTCGATTGTTTTCTTTCCTGCAAGGCGCTTTGCGCTCTGGCAAAGACGTTGATTGCGCTGGTGGTGGGGCGGGCCGCCCGCTCTTGAAGGATGGATTCCAGCTTGCCCCACAGCGGGCTGGAGTCTTCGGGGAAGATCTGGCGCAGGTACAACATGGCATACGCGCCAACTTGGCGCCGGGCGGTATCCATTTCGCCACGCAGCTTGCCCATTTGCTCTTCGATGGATTTTTTCATGCGCTCATCGCTGAGTTTCTCGAGCGATTTGCGCAGCAGCCCCAGGCGAGCCTGGATGATGAGAAACTCCTTGGCTTGTTGAGTCTTTTGCTTGCCAAAACGCTTCTCCATCGGCTTGAGCAGCTTATCAATCTTATCCATGCTCTGCACCACGGCGGCTTCGCCGTTGGTCACCCGGTCGGCGGCGCCCAACGTTTCCTCAATCCAGACTTTCTCTTCCTTCAAGCCCCGCTTGATTGCATAGACAATCAGCCCGGCGGCACTCAACCCGCAGGCCGTGGCGTAGATCAGGAGAATGCCGCTCTTGACGCGCGTAACCATATTGTTGAAAGCCATATGCATGAGGATAGCGAGCAGCAGCCCGCCCAGGCCAAACAAGATGGCCCGAAAGCCACGTTGGAAGCGGGCCAACCCCAGGGCCATACCCAGTACAGCAGTGGTAGCGGCGTGGATCAAGTTGGTAGAAAGCACCCGCCCAATGGCGATTGCCAGCCCGGCGTCTTTGGCCGCCAGCACGTACTGCCAGTTCTCGGCGATGGCGAAGCCCATCCCGGCGGCAAATCCGTAAATGGCGCCTTCGACGAAGTAGGTGAAGTTGGGCCGCCGTACCAGGTACAGCAGAAGCAGGCCCTTGAGAATCTCCTCCAGCACGGGGGCAGCGTAGCGGATGATGTCCTCCCGGGCCAGCCAGCCCAGGTTGAGAACCGTCCGATTGATCAACGAAGCCAGGAAAAAGCCCGCCACCCCCGCCACGGCACTGGCCAGGATCACGCGATACTCACCTGTCTTGTACATGTCGAGTTTGTAGATGATCCAGAAGGCAAGTGCTGGGATGGCGGTGGCAATCAGCAGGGCAATGAGTTGATTGAACATACCGGTGAACCTTGGGGGTATTTCTCGAATTTGAGATGTACTGTAGGGGCAATTCAAGAATTGCTCCTACAACACACCTTAGTTTCGGGGCTCTTTATAAATTGATTATATATCGAATATCGCGCAACAAGTTCGGTAGAACATTTTCAAAAGCCGGCGGGTTGGCCCCGCCGGCTTTTGAATTATGTAAGAATTGGATTAGTATCCGGTGCTGGACACATCATTGGAAGGCCGCCACTGCGTCCACTTGTCGGTGGAGGGGTGGATGGTCATGTTGCCGGCCTGCCCGCCCTTCCAGTACACCGAGAAGACGTTGGCGTCATCGTCGCGAGTAGAGGTGAAGGCCAGGTTATCTCCGCCGCAGTCCCAGGTGGGGCCGCTATCGGGGCCTTCAAAGTTGGTCACGCGGTACTCAATGTCCGTAGTCAGGTCGTAGGTGTAGATGTCCAGGTTCCCGGCGCGTTCCGATTGATAGGCCACGCGCTCGCCATCCGGCGACCAGGCGATGTTGTTGGTCTTGCCGTCCGTGGTGATGCGTTTGATCAATTCACCGGTGACCGCATCCACAACGAACAGGTCTGTGCCGCCATCCATGTTGGATAGGTAAGAGATGTACTTGCCGTTGGGCGACCAGGCCGGGAAGGTTTCATTATTCGGCGTATCGGTCAGGCGGTACTCATTACCTGTGTCGGTGTCGAGGATGTAGATGTCCCAGTTGTTGTTGCGGTTGCTCTGGAAGACCACGTACTTGAGCTCGGGCGAGTAGAACGGGTTGACATCGTCAGCGCTATCGCTGGTCAACTGGACTTCCTCACCGGTTTCCTGATCGATGGTGAAGAGGTCGAAGTTACCGTTGCGGTCGCTTTGGAAGATCACCGTCTGGCTGTCCTCGCCGTACATGGGGTTGAGGTTGTTGGACTGGGTGGTGGTCAGGCGGACGGGGGTGCTGCTGCCGCCCAGGTCGGTGTAGTACAGTTCCACGTTGCCGTTGCGGTTGCTCTGGAAGACCACCCACGCGTCATTGGGCGAGCGGCTGGGGCGGCTGTCCACCGAGTTGCTCTTGGACAGGTTGGTGAGCACGGCGTCGGGCTGACCTTCAATGCCATCCAGGCGGTAGATCTCCAGGTTGTCATCGCGGAAGGTGTGGAAGATCAGGCACTGGACGCAGGGCTCGGATACCGGCTCAAAGCGAGATGGGATATCCAGAGTGGGGGTCGGGGTGGGTGTGTCCTTCGAGCCGGTTGGAGTGAGCGTCATGGTCGGCGTCGGCGTAAAGGTGGCCGTGGCGGTGGGGGTGTTGGTCGAGGTTGCCGTGGGCGTATAGGTCGGCGTGGGTGTGAAGGTAGCCGTCGCGGTCGGAGTCTCAGTCGGCGTCGGTGTATAGGTTGCCGTAGGCGTATAG
>JAEXTI010000311.1 GCA_023406965.1 Chloroflexota bacterium | reverse complement strand
GCTCTTGATCTTCGAGAAGCGATTCGAGAAGGGTGCAAATATCTAGAGACTCGCCATAACGATCACCCGCAAAGGTTAGCCCGTCCGTATAGATCACCACGGTGGTACGCTCTTGGAGTTGAATTTCTGAGATGGCAGGCCGGATGTTTCGAGACGTGCCAATCGGGAAGCTTTCAGCATTCAGACATTCTATACGATCACCTTGCGCGACAAAAACAGGGCACCGGCTATTACGGGTGATGACAATCGTTCCTGTTTGGAGGTCGGCCGAAAGGATGTTGAGTGCTGCGCTGACCTTGCCACCTCGCTCCGTGTAGAGGTGGTCCGATGCAGCTCGGGCAGCGGCGCCATCCCGAACCCCTTCGGCCAGAAGACCGATAACTTTCCTGACCACCATCGTTGAAATTGTTTTTGCGCCGCGGCCAGAAGTCTGTCCATCGGCTAATACCACAGACATCCCGCCATTCGGGCGTTCGACGACCTCCAGCGTGTCTCCACTTTCTGAAGAAGCATACTTGTTTGTTTTTGCTACTGCGATCTGTATCTCCATAAGCTTGATTTTAACCATAATGCGCCCTAAAATCCAGTGTGACTTTAGGTGACTTTTAGGCGAATCCCTCCTTTTCAGGCTCTATTGGAACAGCGGTCACTATCAACAGGCGATCGGCCTTGTAATTCAACCATTGGTGGCTGATTCGCAGTCCAAAGGTTTGGCCTTGCTGTTCGAACTTTGAGAGTATCTCCTCTGGGGGTGGCGCTTCGCCTGTAATTTTGAAAAGCTGGTGGATGATCCTGTCGGCAATGGACGTTCCCATTGGCAAGGCAGCTAAAAGGACCACCAATTTTCCATCCGGTCTCAGGATCCTTCTAATTTCATGCAGGGTGGAACTCTGGAAAATATAAGGACTTGGAAAGGTTGCTGCCACGACGTTGAAATAGCCTGAAGGAAATGGGATCATCCGGGCATCCGCACGGGCGATTGCGCCAGACAATCCTGCTTTCTTGATGCGTCTTTGCGCGAAACGGCACATTTGGGTGCTCTCGTCAATCCCGAAAATGGGTTGTCCAGACTTGAGCAGATCCACCTGCAAATGACCTGGGCCGAATCCCAACTCGAGAATTCGGCCCTTTGAGATCATCGGATAAATTGAACGAACCCAATTGTTCCACCGTCCTAAAGAGACGGTCGCGGCTACCAAATCGTAGCTCCAGGCAAGCGAATGGTAGAGAAGCTGGAAGAATGTCTCTAGAAGGCGAGAGATCAGGGGTTGCGCCTTCTTGACACCCATTTGACGATCTCAATCGCAATGAATACGATAGAGCCTGCGCCGAGGCTGATCAGCAGTTCGGGCAAGGACAGGGCTGTGGTGTCAAAAATGTTCTGCAAGAATGGCACGTAGATTACAGCGAGTTGCAGCACAAAGGTGAGCAGCACCGAGCCTAACATGGCGGGATTGGAAAATAAGCCTATTGTGAAAAGCGAGTCTCGCTGGGAGCGAATTGCCAGGGCGTTACCCATTTGTGCCATTGTGAGGGTGGTGAAGACGATGGTGTGCCAGGACTCTCCGCCGCCTTTCCAGTAGAAGAAGCCTGTTATCAGAGAAACAAAGCCCATCAATAAGCCAATCCACAAGACATCACGTCCCAGGCCGCGCCCAAAAATATTCGTCTTTTGCAAGATGGGTGGACGTTTCATGATCGAACGCTCGCTGGGCTCGATGGTCAAAGCCAGACCGGGAAGACCATCAGTGACGAGGTTGATCCACAAAATTTGGATGGGCGAGAGCGGCATAGGCATGCCCATAAAGGGAGCTGCAAGCATGACCCAAATTTCACCCGCATTGGATGTGAGCGTGTAGCGGATGAATTTCAAGATATTGTCATATATGCGCCGGCCTTCTTCTACTGCTGCGACGATGGTGGTGAAATTGTCATCAAGCAAGACCATGTCCGAAGCTTCTTTAGAAACGTCGGTACCGGTGATGCCCATCGCCACACCAATGTCGGCTTTCTTCAGAGCAGGAGCATCGTTGACCCCGTCTCCGGTCATGGCAACCACATGTCCCATCTCTTGGAGAGCCTGAACGATTTTTAGCTTGTGTTCGGGGGATACGCGGGCGTAGACATTTACATCATGAACGTCTTTCTTGATGTGCTCAATATCTGCTTCGGCCAGGTCGCGACCCGTGAGCACTTTATCGCCTTCGGTGATACCCAGGTCCTTAGCGATATGCAGGGCGGTGAGAGGGTGGTCGCCGGTGATCATAATGGTGCGGATTCCAGCAGACTTAGCCGTGGCGACAGAGTCTTTCACCTCCGGGCGGGCTGGGTCGATCATCCCGAACATGCCTACGAAGGTCAGATCTTGTTCAAGGGAGGTTGTGGCAGCATCCTTCCTGAGTTGGAATGCAACCCCCAAGACGCGCATGCCTTTTTGTGCCATGCCATTATTGGCCGCCATGATGCGTTCTTGGAGGGCCTGATCCATGGGGAGAATTTCGTTGTTGACCCATACGTGGGAGGAGATGTCGAGTAAGCCGTCGACAGAGCCCTTGGTAATGGCAATGTAAGGGGATGTGTCTTCTGCCCCGATAAATGGTTTGAGCGGCGCTGGCAGACGGGCATGATCGATGCTGTGAACGGTGGTCATCCGTTTGCGGTCAGAATCGAAGGGCAGCTCGGAAACACGGGGCAGGACTTTTTCGAGTTCTGCTTTCCAAAGGCCTGAGCGAGCCCCGGCAATAACCAGTGCGCCTTCGGTTGGGTCGCCAACAGCCGAGAAGCCACCGGCATCTTCTTCGGCAGGTTCCAGGAGAGCATCGTTACACAATGCGCCGCCGGTGATCAGTAATGCGACGGCTGGGTACTCGATGAGAATCGGGGCGAGGGCATCTTCTCCAGTGATGGATGGGGTGTGACTGCGAACGGTTTCGGCAAAGTCCAGGCTGTGTCCGGCAACGTCCAGTACAGTGACCGTCATGCGGTTTTCGGTCAAGGTTCCTGTTTTATCGGAGCAAATGACTGTTACAGAGCCAAGCGTTTCAACTGCCGGCAGCTTGCGGATGAGCGCGCGCCGTTTCAACATGCGTTGGGCGCCCAAGGCCAATGCAATGGTAACCACGGCAGCCAGACCTTCGGGAATGGCTGCAACGGCCATGCTGATGGAGGTTTGGAACATGAGGCGGATTTCTTCGCCGCGAATGATCCCTAACACGAACACCACGGCAACAATGCCCAAAGCCGCGATAGCCAGGCCTTTGCCCAGTTGTTCAAGTCTTCGTTGCAAGGGGGTGGCTTCAGAACCGACGCTCTGGATCATCTCGGCGATTTTGCCAAGTTGGGTGTTCATGCCAGTGTCGGTGACAACGGCAGTACCACGTCCGTAGGTGATAACCGTGCCCATGTACAAAGTGTTGATCCGGTCACCCAAGGGAGGATTCTGGGTAGTGAGGGCATCAGATATTTTCTCAACGGGCTCCGATTCGCCAGTGAGTACGGCCTCGAGTGCGCGGAGATTTACAGACTCGAGTATACGAGCATCGGCTGGGACCGCGTTGCCGGCCTCTAAGAGAACAATGTCGCCAGGGACCAACTCTCGAGCTGAGATCTCAACGACATGACCCCCGCGACGCACTTTTACGTGAGGCACTGCCAATTGCTTGAGGGCAGCCATGGCTCGTTCGGCTTTATACTCTTGAGTAAATCCGAGGATCGTGTTGAGAACCACAATGATTAGGATAACAATAGCATCTTGGACTTCACCCAGGGCAAGAGAAATTGCTGCGGAGATGATCAGGATGATGACCATGATCCCAGTGAGTTGTTCCCAAAGGATCTTCCAGGGACTCTTGGAGCCTCGGTCGATCAGTTCGTTGGGGCCGTGCTGTTCAAGCTTGCGGGCTACCTCGTCACTTGAAAGGCCGTTTTCGAAGCTGGTCGCAAGCTTCTCTTCGATCTCATTTTTCTCCAGGCGAAACCATTCTGTCATAATTTATCTCCGTTTGATTTGTTGTGGGATCGATGGCCCTTAATTAAAACAAGACCACCACACGCTTGTGTCTGGTCTTGCCACGCATTTCGGCGCTGATTTACCGAGAGATTTGGTCTCTGTGTTGGCGGTAAAACATCCATTATCTGGAGGCTACTCCCCATCCAATTCAGTTTACCTTGTTTACTAGTCAGCGTCAAGGACTTGCCGTAAGCGGTGATGGCTGCTATGATAGCCAGTTGTTTGGCCTAAATTTTTTCGAACCAGGTGAATAGTGAGAGTCTACATTACGGGAGCAACGGGTTTCATTGGCCGGCACGTTGTACAACGGTTGCGCCGAGCTGGTTTAGAGGTTCGCTGTTTGGTGCGGAATATTGACAAGGCGAAATTCTTAATCGACCTTGGGGCAGAGGTTGTCCAAGGCGATGTGACAAACCGCGCAACCGTTGCGGTTAGTATGCAAGGCTGTGATGCGGTGGTGCACCTGGCTAATGTGTATTCGATGTGGTTGCTCAAAGGTGATGAATTTGAGAGGGTCAACATTACAGGCACCCGGTCAGTTGTAGAATGCGCTTGTGATATGAGGGTAGAGAAATTTGTTTATGTAAGCACAGTGGCTGTGTATGGCGTACCGGAAGAACGTCCGTTTACAGAAACAAGCGCGCCAGGAAAGAGAATGCTAAGCCGATATGCGCGAAGTAAGGCCGAAGGAAATCGTATTGCATGGCGGGTGGCTAGCGAACGCAACTTGCCCTTGGTTGTGCTGTATCCCGGAATTGTGCTTGGGGCAGGTGACGATAAGGCTAGCGGCCAATACATCCAAGATATCATCTTCAGACGCGTGCCCAGCACAATTTTTCATTCTTCCAAGGCTGTTTATGTCTACGTAGAGGATCTGGCAGAATGTATTTATCAAGCGTTGGTCAGGTCTGAGGCGGCTGGCCAGCGGTACTTAATTGGACGGGAATGCCTGGATGGTAAGTCTTACGCCCAGTTGATTGGTTCAGTGGCGGGAGTTAAGCTGCCGTGGTTTCATTTTCCGGATCCAATTGTTATCCTGGCTTCATATCTGTTTTCAGCGATTGCGCGCGTACTGCAACGCTCTCCCTGGTGGGGGCTTTCTGTGGATGCAGCCTGGACATTAAGCAAGGGGTTCGTGTTTGACGGCAGTAAAGCTGAGCGAGAGTTGGGCATTACTTACACGCCGATAAAGGTGGCTCTTGAAGAGGCTGTCCGCTTCTATCGCCAGCGTGCTTTAGGGCGATTGCCGGGGAATACGGATTTGAGTAAGCACCAATAAGGCTGCAAGCCCAAAAGCTGCCGAGACGAGGAAAGTAATCTGATATCCGGCGGTTGCGACTAACCAACCGGCCAGCAGAGGCGCCAGGAAAGTCACGGGAGTGATGAGGGTGTTGGCCATGCCAATATAAGTTGGGCGATCTTGAGGGGAGCCGAATTGAAGTAGCACTGACATTAGAATCGGAAATGTGGTTGTGTATGCGACACCCAATAGCACCATGACGAGGTAAAACCAATTGGCGTTGGGAGCCCAAAAAGCAATGACACTGCTCGCGATAATGGTCAAGCCCCCAATAATCATAACACCCAGGCGGC
>JAEXTI010000287.1 GCA_023406965.1 Chloroflexota bacterium | reverse complement strand
CCGCCCAGTGCTGCCACCGAGTCTACATATAACAGCGGCACATTGTGCGCTCGTTTCAACGCGCCCAACTCCGCCAGCGGGTTCAGTGTGCCCGAGGGTGTTTCGCAATGCACGACCGTGATCATTTTGGGCTTGAAGGCGGCAATGGCCTCTTCAACAGCGTTCCAATCGTGGAAGGTTTCATCGTAAGGCAGGCCCAGTGTGCGCACTTCGGCCCCGATCGAGCGAGCCATGTCGCCAATCCCATAGCCAAATACGCCCGTCGCCAGGGCCAGCACACGCTCGCCGGGGCGGATGCAGCTTTTCAGCGCCGACCACAGCGCCAGCATGCCCTCGCCCGTCTGGATCGCCACCGAGTTGCGCGTTCCCAAAATAGTTTGCAAGTTGGCCTCGGTGCGGTTATACAGTTCAAGGAACTCCGGCTCCAAATCACCGGAGCCAAAATCGGCCTGGTACGCCGCCAGCACATCCGCCGGAACACTCACCGGGCCGGGAATCATCGGGATAGGGTAAGTCTTCATCTCAATCTCCTCACCTGTATTTTACCCGGATATGCTAGAATCTCCTCGAAGGGCTTTTTCGACCTGAGCAGGGGTTTCCAACCTCTTTAGCAAAACAATTGCAACATCCTGATCAAGGAGATTCAGCATGAAACTGGGCATGTGTGGCTATATCACCGCAAAAAACGCCGATGGGCGCGAGTTTGACCTGCTGGCGGCCTCCAAATCGGCCGGCTTTGACTATATCGAACTACCCCTCTCGCGGGTAGCGGGCTTGAGCGAAATCGAATTTTCTGAACTGCTGGCCTCTATCCAAGCCTCTGGCCTGCCCTGCGAAGCCTGCAACGTGATGTTCCCTGGCACACTGCGCCTCACCGGCCCGCAGGTCGACCGGGCTGCCATCGCGGATTACCTCGAACTGGCTCTGGGCCGCGCCGCCCAACTCGGCGCCCAGGTGGTCGTCTTCGGCAGCGCCGGGGCTCGCAACGTCCCCGAAGGCTTCCCGCCCGAGCAAGCCTTCCTCCAACTGGTCGACATGCTGCGCACCGCCGGGCCCATCGCCGCGCGCAACGGCATCACCCTGGCGATCGAACCCCTCAACCGCGCCGAGAGCAACATTCTTCAAACCGGGGCCGAGGGATTCACCCTGGCCAAACTGGTCAACCATCCCAACGTCGGCCTGCTCCTCGACTACTACCACATGGCCAAGGACGGCGACGATTACGGCATCGCCGTGACCGCACGCGACTACCTGCGCCATGCGCACTTTGCCCGCCTGGAGGGACGCTTCTTCCCGGCTGTGATGGAAGACGACTTCCGCGCCTTCACCAGCGCGCTCAAGCGGGCCGGGTATGATGCTCGCCTCAGCCTGGAAGCCGGGTTCAATGACTTCGCCGCCGACACCCCCCGCGCGCTGGCCATCCTGCGCGAGTTGATCGCGTCTTAAAGCTCAACCCAGCGTTACTGCTCAGCCATTTGGGAAAGAGTCCGAGTAGTTCCAATCCGGCCAAGCCTATACACCCCAGCTTGCGCGAAGATCCATTTGTGGGTATGATAACTGCGATAAATCTTAGCGTTAATCTCGCCTTTCACAAAGGATGAATCGCATGGACTCTTCTAACCTTCAAATTGCCACCCTGGGGGGCGGGTGCTTCTGGTGCCTCGAAGCCGTTTATGACGATCTGCGCGGCGTCACCGATGTCGTCTCGGGCTATGCCGGCGGGCGCATGCGCAACCCATCGTACCGGGATGTGTGCAGTGGAAACACCGGTCACGCCGAGGTTGTTCAGGTTACCTTTGACCCCGCTCAAGTCACCTTCCGTGAAATCCTGGAAGTCTTTTTCACCATCCACGACCCCACCCCCCTCAACCGCCAGGGCGCCGACGTGGGCACCCAATACCGATCGGTCATCTTCTACCACTCCGAGGAACAAAAGGCTATCGCCGAAGCTCTCATCGCCGAACTCAACGCCCAGGACCTATGGGGTCGCCCCATCGTCACCGAGCTGACTTCCGCGCCGCCCTTCTACCCTGCCGAAGATTACCACCAGGAATACTTCGCCCGCAACCCCGACCGGGGCTACTGCCAGATGGTCATTTCCCCTAAAGTGACCAAGTTCCGCAAAAAGTACCTGGAGCGCCTGAAAAAATAGTCCTGAAAGAATATAGAGGCCGCGCTTCGCGCAACCTCTATATTCTTTCAGGGTTATTACTGAACCCTAAAGGCACATCTTCAAAATCGCCATGACATCTTCCGGACTCAAGGACTTGTAAGCGTATTGCAACCAGCCGCTCTGCACGGCGTTCGCGGCCATGGCGGCAAAGTTTTCTTCTCCAATGCCCAGCTCCGAAAGCGTCATCGGAATGCCCAGGCCTTTCCAGAATTGTTCGGTGGCGTCAATCGCCTGCTTCGCGATCTCAAATTTTTCCAGGCTCGCATCGATTCCCCACACATTCACGCCGTATTGCACAAACTTATCCACGCTTTGTTCGTCCAGCACGTAACGCATCCAACGCGGAGTCAGAAGGGCCAGGCCAACCCCGTGCGTAATGTCATAATATGCGGACAACTCGTGCTCGATGGGGTGGATGGTCCAGGCCTGACCGGCTCG
>JAEXTI010000193.1 GCA_023406965.1 Chloroflexota bacterium | reverse complement strand
CCCGATGACTCCGCCGTCGCCGCTGAACCGCGTCTGGCTGGGGCCGTGTTGATCGCCCTGGTATGCCTTGCCTTAGTGCTGGGGATGATCCCAGCCTGGCTGCTATCGTTATAGGTGAAAGGACTCTAGGAATGAATATTTTCACCCGTCTGATCAGATTTGCCCGCAAGCGTTCCCCCTGGGTTTATGTACTCAACGCCGGGTCGTGCAACGGTTGCGACATTGAAATCGGCGCCTGTCTATCGCCGCGCTATGACATCGAACACATTGGTGGTTTACGCCAAGGCAGCCCCAAACACGCCGATATCCTCTTGATCACCGGCCCGCTCACTCTACGCTCAGCCGAGGCCGTGCGCAGCATCTATGCCCAAATCCCCGAGCCCAAAGCTGTGGTAGCAATTGGCTCTTGCCCGGCCACCGGCAACGTATTTGCCGGGAGTCCCACGGTTGAAGGCGGTGTGCTGGATGCCGTGCCCGTGGACGTGTTTGTCCCCGGCTGCCCGCCTCGACCACAAGCCATTTTACAAGGCGTGCAAGAAGCCGCTGAACTGCTAGCCCAGGGGAAAACGGGGATGAAAGCCCGGGAGGTACCCCATGCTTGAAGCGCTTCTTTCTTTCTTGATCTGGCCGGGACTGCTGGCAGGGGCCTCGCTGGGCTGGTTCTTTCTCTGGCTTAGCCGGAAGATGATCGCCCGCACGCAGCGCCGGTTAGGCCCACCTTTTTTCCAGCCCTTTTTTGACTTCCTGAAACTGCTAGGCAAACACACCCTGCTCCCGGCTAGCATGAGCCCGGCCCTTTACTTCGGCCTGCCCCTGGTGGCTGTTCTTTCAGTCACTATCGCCCTGTCGCTCCTGCCTCTGCCGGGCAATCTCACCCGTTCCTTCGCTGGAGATTTGATCTTGCTGCTCTACCTTCTGGAAATGCCTGCCTTTTGTGACATCCTGGCTGGCTACGCCTCCCGCTCCATCTATGGGCAAATCGGTTCGGCTCGAGAAGCAGCCCTGGTGCTTGGATATTCATTGCCATTCCTGGGCTCGGTGATCGCCCTGGCCATTCAAGCGGGAAGTTTTCGCCTGAAAGATTTGGCCAGTCAGCCCTTCGGGCTCGTACATGTCTTTGCCTTGCTGACCTTTTTCCTGGCAGTTCCGGCACGGCTCAAGAGCAATCCTTTTTCCATTCCCAATGCTGAACAAGAAATCGTCGCCGGGGCACATGTCGAGTACAACGGCCCCGCTCTGGCTCTGTTTGAACTGGCCCACGCCCTCGAACTGGCTGCCATCTCGCTGCTCTTTGGTGTGTTGTTCGCTCCTAAATTTCCGGGGCTATTGGGCGGCCTGATTCTCCCACTGCTTGGGGCCTTGATCTTGGTAATTCTCACCAGTCTACTCGCGGCAACCACGGCGCGCCTTCAAATTCACCGCGCTTTCCGCTTCTACTGGACTTGGGGCTTGCTAGGTGCGGCAATCTCCATCCTGCTGGCTGCGATACTATAGCGAGGAAGCCACATGAACATCTGGAACCTGATCTCTCGCAACTTTGGCCAGAAAGCCCACACTCGCCCCCCCCAGGACTCGCTGCCTTACCCGCCCGCTTTTCGCGGCGATTTGCTGCACGACGCCGCCCTGTGCACGAGCTGCGGCACCTGCGCATACGTTTGTTCTCCAGGCGCGATCGAGGTTGAACACACCAACACCGTTGCTGCCGACTGGGTGTACCAGATTATGCAGTGCACCTTCTGCGGACGTTGTGTGGAATACTGTCCCACTCACGCCCTATCTTTTGACCCGCAACCCCGCCAGTATGTGTTGCGCGAACTATCCACACTGCACCATCGCATCGGATATCAGCCCTGCCCGCGTTGCGGTGACCCGGTCATTCCCCTGCCCAAGGCCACCCTCATGGAAACTTACAACGGCACAGTGCCCGCAGGCCTGGAGCAGTTGAACTTACTGTGCGCGCGCTGCCGGAAAAAAGTTTATAGCGAAGCCATTAAACGCGGCTTTACCGGTTCGTGAACCAAGGAATCCCATGAACGAAGAACTCGAACAACAATTACTCACTCTGTCTGGCGCAATGTCCGTCGAAAAGCGCTCAGATGGGCTGTGGATGACGGCGCCCGATCTGGATGTCGCGGCTGCGGCTCGCCTGATGCTTCAACACGGAGCGCGGCTGAGTACCATGACCGCTGTGGCCTTAGATGGTGGTGAAAGCGAAGTAATTTATCACTATGCGAAAGGCAATTGGTCTTGCCAGCTGCGAGTGAAAACCCAAAACAACAGCCTGACTTCTATCACCCCCATCACCCCCGCCGCCGATTGGATCGAACGAGAAATAAACGACCTGTACGCAGTCACCTTCAGCGGGCATCCCAACCCAAAACGGTTGGTCCGACCTGCCCAACTTCAGCCTGGCTACTTCCGCGAACCGGGCGGATCCGCTGGAAAAAAACTACGCGAGTCGGAAAGGAGATAGCAGCCATGCCTTACCAGGTACCCATAGGACCCTACCACCCCGCGTTAGAAGAGCCCTACAAACTCAGCATCCACTGTAAGGGCGAAATCGTCGAAGATGTCGATATCGAGGTAGGTTTTGTCCACCGCGGGATCGAGCTACTGGCGCAGCGCCGCAACTATATCCAGGATCTGACCCTGGTGGAACGAGTGTGTGGCATTTGTTCCAACGTTCACACCCTTAGCTTCTGCATGGCCGCAGAGCACATCGCCGAGATTCGCTTGCCCGATCGGGCCCGCTTCATTCGCACGATCATGGCCGAGTTGGAACGATTACACTCCCACCTGCTTTGGGCGGGAGTTGGCTCGGAAGATATTGGTTTCCAGACCATGTTCATGGAAATCTACGCACTGCGAGAAAAAGTCATGGACGTACTCGAGTCCATCTCTGGCAACCGGGTGAATTACGCCATGAACTGCATCGGTGGAGTCAATCGTGATATTCCAGATAGCGATGCTCTATTACAAGCCGTGCGCGCCATTCGCTCAGGGATCGAGAAGACCGTGGTACCAATCTTCACCACCAACCGAACGATCCTCAACCGGACACGCGGGGTCGGTGTACTCACTCGCGCCGATGCCATAGCCTACGGTGTGGTGGGACCCATCGCCCGCGCTTCAGACCTGGGTATCGATGTACGCCAGGATTTCCCTTATGCCGCCTATGACGACCTGGGTTTCCAGATCGTAACGCAAGAGTCCTGCGATGTACTGGCTCGTGTGGTAGTTCGCGCTTTGGAAATGCTGGAAAGCTGCCGCCTGATCGAAAAAGCGCTCTCAGAGATGCCCGCAGGGCCTATCCGCTTACCAGAACCTGTCACCATTCTTCCCCCCGGAGAAGCTTTTGTCCGCGTTGAAGCCCCCCGAGGCGAGGTAGTCTATTACCTGAAGAGCGACGGATCGGATACCCCAGTGCGGGTCAAAATCCGGACACCATCTGATCTTAATATTCCAGCAGTGCGGGCTATGTCGCGCGGGCAAGCATTGGGCGATATGTCCATCATTCAAGCCTCTGTCGATCCCTGCTGCTC
>JAEXTI010000187.1 GCA_023406965.1 Chloroflexota bacterium | reverse complement strand
TTTTTGGCGGGACCTTTGACCCCCCGCACCTGGGCCATTTGATTTTGGCAGCCGAGGCGGTTGATCAACTGCACCTGGAACGGGTGTTGTGGGTGATCACCCCTGACCCGCCGCACAAGCTGGGGCGGGTGATTAGCCCGTTGGCGGTACGCATGCCGCTGCTGGAGGCTGCCCTGGCGGATGAGCCCTGCTTCAGCATTTCGCGGGTAGACGTGGACCGGCCCGGGCCGCAGTATGCGGTGGACACGCTGCGCTTGCTGGCCGAGGAGTTTCCCGGCGCAGAGTTGGTTTACCTGCTGGGCGGAGATTCGCTGCGCGATTTGCCGCTGTGGTATGATCCGCTCGGCTTGCTGGCCCAGGTGAATGAATTGGGGGTCATGCGCCGCCCCGGTGATGCAGTGGACATGGCCCGGTTGGAGTCGATCCTGCCGGGAATCACGGTCAAGACTCGCTTCGTCGATTCGCCGCTAATTGAGATTGCATCCAGTGACATCCGTGAGCGTTTACGCTCCGGCAGGCACTATGCTTACTTCTTGCCTGAACGGGTGCGCGAGCTGATTGAACAAAACGGCTGGTATCGTGAAGCTACCACACCACCCAGCCCAACCAGGCCACACCCAACACCAGCGAAATCAGAGTAATCAAGGCTCCGGCCTTGGTATATTCCCAGAAATCTAGATGCACCTGCCGCCGGGCCGCCGATTCGGCAACGATGAGGTTGGCGACCGAGCCGAGCAGGGTCAGGTTGCCGGCCAGCGTGGAGGCGGCGGCCAGTGTGAGCCAGCCAGCGGTGGGGTTGGGCAGGGCGGCGGCCACCGGGCGCAAGAGCAGCACCGCCGGAACGTTGGAGACCAGGTTGCTGAGCACCACGGTGACCGCGGAGAGGTTGAACACGTTGGCCTGGCTGCCGATATCCAACCGGGCGAAGAGCGCCTGGGTGATGCCGTTGGCCTCCAGCGAGCCGGTGAGGATGAACAGGGCTGCGAAGAACACCAGCAGGCTCCAATCCACCTCGGCGAGCACCTTTTCGGCCTCGACGCGGCGGGTGAAGAGCAAGGCGCAGGCTGCCAGCAGCGCGGCCAGGGCCACCGGCACGCCCGCCAGGAAGGCCACCAGCATCAACCCCGTGACGATGAGGCTTTTGGTCAGCAGAGGGCGTACAAAAGTGATCCGCGCCGGTTCCATCTCGGGGAAATGCGAACCGCGAAACTCGGCGGGGTAGAACCACACTAACACCAGCCAGATGCCGCCCAGGCCGAGCAGGGCGATGGGGGTGAGGTTGGCGGCAAATTCGAGATAGGGGATGCCCGAGGCCGTGCCGATGATCATGTTTTGGGGGTTGCCCGTGAGGGTGGCGGTGGAGCCGATGTTGGAGGCGGTGGCCAGGGCGATGAGGTAGGGGATGGGGTTGCGTCCCAGAGAAAGCAGAATGCTCAACACCAGGGGGGTGAGCATGAGGCAGATGGTGTCGTTGAGGAACAGAGCGCTGAGGACACCCGCCAGGAGAATCTCGACGGCCAAAAAGGTTTTGGGGCTGCGGGTGAGCTTGAGCAGGCTGCTGCCGGCAATGCGGAAGAAGCCCGAGATTTGCAGGTTGGCGTTGATGACCATCATGGCGAAGAGCAGGATGAGGGTGTCCAGGTCGAGGTAAGAGCCCAGGTCTTCGAAACGCAACGCTCCAGCGACGAGCAGCAGCCCTACGCCGATGAGGGTGAGGGTGGCGCGGTTGGCTTTGAGCAGCGGCCAGCGCCCGGCGGCAATGCCCAGGTAGGTGACCAATACGATGGCCAGGGTGATCCAACTGGTGAGGGTCATACGAAGGGGTATTATACTCTCGCGGATGGAGTTCGAGGAAGATGCGGGGTAAGGATACCCCGCCTACAGGAGTGGAGTTGTAATAAAAAAGCTTGCGGCGATCTCGCGCTGCAAGCTTTCTATGGACAGGAAATTAAGCGAATTTACTCGCTGATGAGGGTCAGGTTGCCGACGCCGATGTTGACCTCGATGCGCAGGAGGGGACCTTCGCCATCGGTGCGATATTCACCGTTGCGGACGTTCCAGGTGCCCTGGGGCGAGACATTTTTCAGGCCGCCATCCACAATGATGCGCGCGGCAGTGGTGGGCGGGACAATGATGGTGAAATTGCCCAACCCGCCGTCGATATACACGCGGGCGTCATCCTGCAAGGGACCACTGAAGTCGATAGTGTAATTGCCCGCGCCGCCCTGGAAAGTCATTTCGTCAAAGTTGGCATATCCCAGGCCTTCCAGCTTGATGGAGGACGCACCGGTTTCGTAGGTAAAGCGGTCCATTCGCACAGGGTTGGGGGCTGTGAAAACCACATTGTTAGAACTAGCGCCGTCTGTGATGCGCAGGCCGGTCAGCGAGAGGCCGGTCAGATCCAATTCGCTTTCATAGGCTCCGGCTTCGACGGTCAGGTCGATGGGCATGGCACCCAGGCGCAGATCCCATTGGTTGATCAAGTTGCCGCCTTTGCCAAAGGTGAAATTCTTCATGTCACCCTGACTGATGCGAATCTCGCTGCCGTCGCGGTCGATTTCAGGTTTCCAGGCCACCACGTTATATTCCACCGTGCCTTCGACCAGGTTCTGCGCGCCGCTTTGTATGTTCAGTTTGCCTGCCCCCATGTTGATGATCAACTCTGCGGGAGATTCGGCGGGGGCAGCTTCGTTGATTTCGACGGTCTCAGCGGGGCCGGTTTCTTCCTCTTTGGGCATGTTGACGGTGACCGAGCAGGCCAGGGAGACCATGACAAATATTGTGATTACCAGCAGAATTCGTTTCATACGTTACTCTCTTTCAATTCAATGGATGCAAGTTTCATTCTAGGCCCTGGTCGGTATGGGGCGGTTCGACGTCAATGATCTGAACGGGTGCCGAGGACGCCTGGACAGGGGCCGGATAGGTCTGGGTGCCAAAGCGGGTAAGGATGACCGAACCCAGGCCAACGACTGAGACCAGGAAGGGCAATATCCAGCCGATGCAGATGATGCCGCTGAAGAGGGCGGTGACCAGGGCCAGGGCCAGGGTGCCAATTCCGGCACACAACGGCGCGCTCCAGGATTGATTGAGCAAGCGTCCAATGCGCTCGCCCACCACCATGCCGGTTACCAGCCAGCCAAACACCAGGGCAATGCCTAACCCAAGCAAGCCCAGCAAGCTGACCGGAGCCAGGACGATGGTGATTGCCAGCACGGCAAAGAGGACGGGCAGGACGATGAGGGTGAGCAGGCCCAGGCCCCCGGCCAGGATGGGCTGGGAGGTCAGGGCGTCACCGGCGCGCTCCATGGGGCGTTGGGCAAAGAGCGAAACCAGCACCGCCAGGGCGGCCACTGCGAAGGCCTGGAAGATGCGCCAGAAGAAGTTGGCCACCCAGCGGCCTGCGTCCACTGCCGGCGTGACGATGTCGGGGACATTGATGTCTCCAGCCTCACCCGAGATCTCTCCGTCGATCAAAGATCCGCTGGCGCGGCTGAGGTTGGCCCCCACAGTAGCGACATCTCCATGAATGATGGCTTTAGAGCCCAGCGTGACCACCCCGCCCATCGCAGAGATATCGCCGTTGACAACGCCGTTGATGGAAAGTGATCCACCCATGACGGCGATGTTGCCGTTGAGTGTGGAGCCTTCTTCCAACACCGCTGAACCGCCTGCGACGGTAATATCTTGATTGAGCGTTTCGCCGGATTTGAGGCGGAAGCTCTGACCGACCACCAACCCGTCGCGAGCCGTTGAGGGAGAACACCCCGCCAACAGGATCAGCGCCAGGAAGACGGTCAAAACAATGGAAAGTGAAGTCAGGCGTTTCATTTGTTGATCACCCCTACCAGTGAAGTTCGCCAGATGGCAAAAACCCAAAGCAATACCAGGAAGCAGAACGTGATGCCGACGGTGATCCACAAGGTGAGGTTCAGCGAGAAGGGCGTGAACTGCATCCAGGTGGATACCAGGCTGCGGGTGGTTTCAGCGGCGCCGACCGTTGTGGAGAGCAGGGTGACGACGGATTGAACCCACTCGGCTGTGGTGGAGAAAAAGAAAGCATAAATCATGAATCCAGCAAAGACAGCGGCCGCGCTGCTGCCGAAGGCGATGAACACCCTCCAGGCTTGTTTGCGCTGTTCGCGCACGCGGCGTTCGGCAATTCCGGCCTGGAAACGGCGAGAGAATCCGGGTCTGGGTGCGACCATCGGCGCGGCGCGCATCTCCAGTTGGACCTCCTGCCACTTTGCCTCGAGGCGGCGGCAGTCAGCGCAGCGCTCAAGGTGCTGCTGCATGGACTGCTGCTCTTCCTCTGACAGGCTCCGCCGGTCTTCAAGGAGCCAGGTTTCAAAGGGCTGGTGACTCATTTTTTCTCCTTTCCGCAAGTGAAGCGGTGGATTGAGATTCCCAGGAGAGGGCCA
>JAEXTI010000150.1 GCA_023406965.1 Chloroflexota bacterium | reverse complement strand
TTGAGGGCACAACTTCAGGCGAAGACAAAGCGGCCAACGCCGACCTCATGCGCCGGTGGCAGGAAGCCGGGGCCACCTGGTGGATCGAAGCCTTGTGGGAAGCGCCCGCGCAGGAAGAGGTGCTGCGAAGGATAAAGCAGGGGCCGCCGGGCGGATAGGGCCTGCCTGCCCACCTGGCGGGTCTGCCGGGTGGGCAAACAACGCTTGCCCGCCAGAACACCTTCCACACGACCTCACCTTGCCCGACTTAAAGACCCGCCGCTACGGGAAGGAAACAGTCATCTTGCCTGATGCTTATCCCCTGTAGCAGGAATATTTTGGTCTATGCAGCGGGGAGCTTCATATCCGAGTTGAGGATTTCTTTGATCAAGCCGGGACCGGAATAGATCAGGCCGGTGTATAACTGCACCAGGCAGGCCCCGGCATCCAGGCGGCGCTGGGCTTCGGCGGCGTTCATGATGCCGCCGCTGGAGACAACCGGCAGGCGGCCCTGAAGCAGTTTTACCGCTCGGGCGGTTATCTGGCGGCTCAATTGGGCCAGGGGCGCGCCGCTTAGGCCGCCGGTTTCGGCGTAGTGGGGTGACTGTAAGGCAGGGCGGGAAACCGTGGTGTTGGTGACGATGACGCCGTCCATGCCGCAATCCACGATGCTTTCCAGGGCGCTGTCCAGCTCTTCATTGGTCAAGTCGGGGGCCAGCTTGACCAGGATGGGAATTTTGCTACCCAGTTGCATCCGTTCGACAGCCAGGGGGCGCAGGATGCCTTCCAGTGCGGCGCGGGTTTGCAGGTTGCGCAGACCGGGAGTATTGGGCGAACTGACATTGACGGCCAGGTAATCGGCCAGGGGGGCGAAAGTGCGCAGCAGGCTGAGGTAATCCTGGGCGGCTTCTTCCAGCGGGGTGACTTTGTTCTTGCCGATATTCACACCCAGGACAAGACCTTTGGGTCGGCGGGCTTGCATTTGTTTGGCCATGTACTCGGCGCCGCGATTGTTGAAACCCATACGGTTGATGACGGCCTGGTCTTCGACCAGGCGGAAGAGGCGCGGCTGGGCGTTGCCGGGTTGGGCTTTGGGGGTAACGGTGCCCAATTCAATGTGGCCGAAGCCGAGGCAAGCCAGCCCACGCCAGCCCACCCCGTCTTTGTCGTACCCGGCTGCCATGCCGATGGGGTTTGAGAAGGACAATCCAAATGCCTGAACAGATGGGCCGGGGTTGCGCGGCTTGAAAATAGCTCGCAACAGGGCGGCGGCGGGAGGGATTTTGCCTGCCAGACCGAGCAGGGCGATGGTGACATGGTGCGCCTGTTCGGGCGTGAGTTTGTAGACGAGGGGGCGAAGGGTTTTGTACATGACTATTGGGCAATGAAGGCGCGCGCGGAGGCGATTTGGTCAGCGGGGATGCGCCCGGCGGCTTCCCAGGTGTCGAGGAGCGCGGTGAGGGTTACCACGGCGTGCAGGCGGTACCCGGCCTGAGCCAGGGCCTCGGCGGCGCCGGATTGGCGGTCGATGAGTACAACCACATCTTCGATTTCCAGGCCAGCCGCGGTGAGTTTTTCGATGGCTTCGAATTTGCTGCCGCCGGTGGTAGCCAAGTCATCAATGATCACGGCGCGCTCGCCGGGTTGGTAATCGCCCTCAATCTCGGCGCGGGTACCGTACTCTTTGGTTTCCTTGCGCGGGTAGATCATGGGCCAGCCTGATTGCAGGCTGTTGGCCGTGGCGATGGGCAGCGCGGCGTAAGGCAGAGCGGCCATGCGCTGGAAGGAAAGTTGCTTGAGCACGGGTTGGTACGCGCGGCCCACCTCGGCGAGCAGGTCGGGGTGGCTGACGAGGCGGCGCAGGTCGATGTAAATGGGTGATTTGAGGCCGGATTTTAGGGTGAACTCGCCAAAGCGCACACAGCCCGCAGTCAGTAGGCCTTCGGCCAGGATGGGGGAGACATGCGGCTTAGAGGCAGCGGTTTGGACGCGCAGGCGAGCTTGCTCGACGCGGACAGCCGCGTTGATTTCTTTCACCGCCTGGCGGGGGTCGGCGGCGCGAGCCACCGAACGGGAGACGTTGAGCAGCAAGCCCAGGCCGTCGGCGCGCAGGCCGTTTTGCAGGGCCAGGGCCAGATCGCCGCCCTGCGCGCCCACGCCGGGAGCCAGGAACCACAGGTCGGGGGCGGATTCGCGAACCCGGCGCAGCGCTTCGGGCTGGGTTGCGCCAACCACCAAGCCTACATTGTTGTTCTCGTTCCACGATTGCGCCATGCAGGCGACTGTTACGAAAAGGCTTTCGCCTAATCCGCCTACAGACAGGTCTTGCAGATCGCCCGCGCCTGGGTTGGAGGTTTTGCAGAGAATGAAACAGCCGTGGGTGGGATCGTTGAGGAAGGGCTCCAGCGAGTCGCGGCCCAGGTAGGGGCTGAGGGTGACGGCCCCGGCGCCTAGTTCCTCGAAGGTGGAGCGGGCGTAGGCTTCGGCGGTGGAGGTGATGTCGCCGCGTTTGGCGTCCAGAATGACAGGGATGCCGGCGGGAACCGCGGCGATGACCTCGCGCAGCGCCTGCCAGCCGGAAGGGCCGAAGGACTCAAAGAAGGCGGCGTTGGGTTTGAAGGCTGCCGCCACCGGGGCGGTTTGCTCGATGAGGCGCAGGCAGAAGGCTTTGGCAGCCTCGGCAGTGGGTTGGGGCAGGTCGGCGGGGTGCGGGTCGAGGCCTACGCAAACCAGCGATTCGATGGAACGGGCGCGTTCTTCCAGGAGGGTGAAGAAGGGTTT
>JAEXTI010000147.1 GCA_023406965.1 Chloroflexota bacterium | reverse complement strand
TTGAGGGCACAACTTCAGGCGAAGACAAAGCGGCCAACGCCGACCTCATGCGCCGGTGGCAGGAAGCCGGGGCCACCTGGTGGATCGAAGCCTTGTGGGAAGCGCCCGCGCAGGAAGAGGTGCTGCGCCGGATTAAGCAGGGGCCGCCGGGCGGATAAGGCCTGCCTGCCCACCTGGCGGGTCTGCCGGGTGGGCAAACAACCGTAGCCCGCCGGGACACCTTCCATACGATCTCGCCTTGCCCGACTTAAAGACCCGCCTCTACAGGGAGGAAACGGCGGGGCACTTGTCGGCCTACGCAGCGGGGAGCGTCAAATCCGAGTCGAGGATTTCTTTGACCAGGCCGGGACCGGAGTAGATCAGGCCGGTGTATAACTGCACCAAGGGGGCCCCAGAATCCAGGCGGCGCGGGGCTTCGGCGGCGTTCATGATGCCGCCGCTGGAGACGACCGGCAGGCGGCCCTGCAACAGCTTCACGGCGCGGGCGGTCATTTGGCGGCTCAAATCGGCCAGAGGCGCACCGCTCAGACCTCCGATTTCGGCGTAATGGGGTGACTGTAAGGCGGGGCGGGAAACCGTGGTGTTGGTGACGATGACGCCGTCCATGCCGCAATCCACGATGGTTTCCAGGGCGCTGTCCAGCTCTTCGTTGGTCAAATCGGGGGCCAGCTTGACCAGGATGGGAGTTTTGCTACCCAGTTGCGCCCTCTCGGCAGCCAGGGGGCGCAGAATGCTTTCCAAAGCTGCACGGGTTTGCAGGTTGCGCAGGCCGGGAGTGTTGGGCGAACTGACGTTGACGGCCAGGTAATCGGCCAGGGGGGCGAAGGTGCGCAGCAGGCTGATGTAATCCTGGGCGGCTTCTTCCAGCGGGGTGATTTTATTCTTGCCGATATTCACACCCAGGATGAGGCCTTGGGGCCGGCGGGCTTGCATTTGTTTCGCCATGTACTCGGCGCCCAGGTTGTTGAAACCCATACGGTTGATGACGGCCTGATCTTCGACCAGGCGGAAGAGGCGCGGCTGGGCGTTGCCGGGTTGGGCTTTGGGGGTGACGGTGCCCAGCTCAATGTGACCGAAACCGAGGCAAGCCAGCCCACGCCAACCCACCCCGTCTTTGTCGTACCCGGCTGCCATGCCGATGGGATTAGAGAAAGACAGTCCAAAGGCCTGCACGGCTGGGCCGGGGTTGTGTGGCTTGAAGATGGCGCGAAGCAGGGCGGCGGCTGGAGGAATTTTGCCTGCCAGACCCAACAGGGCGATGGTGACATGGTGCGCTTGTTCGGGCGTGAGTTTGTAGATGAGAGGGCGAAGAGTTTTGTACATGATTATTGCGCGATGAAGGCGCGTGCGGCGGCGATTTGGTCGGCGGGGATGCGCCCGGCGGCTTCCCAGGTGTCCAGGAGCGCGGTAAGGGTTACGACGGCGTGCAGGCGGTACCCGGCCTGGGCCAGAGCCTCGGCAGCGCCGGATTGGCGGTCGATGAGCACGACCACATCTTCGATCTCCAGGCCAGCCGCGGCGAGTTTTTCGATGGCCTCGAATTTGCTGCTGCCGGTGGTAGCCAGGTCGTCGATGATCACGGCTCGCTCGCCGGGCTGGTAATCGCCCTCAATTTCGGCTCGGGTACCGTACTCTTTGGCTTCCTTGCGGGGGTAGATCATGGGCCAGCCGGATTGCAGGCTGATGGCCGTGGCGATGGGCAGCGCAGCGTAAGGCAGGGCGGCCATGCGCTGGAAGGAAAGTTTCTTGAGCACGGGTTGGTACGCGCGTCCCACCTCGGCGAGCAGGTCGGGGTGGCTGACCAGGCGGCGCAGGTCGATGTAGATGGGCGATTTGAGGCCGGATTTTAAGATGAACTCGCCAAAGCGCACACAGCTCGCAGTCAGCAGCCCTTCGGCCAGGGCCGGGGAGACAAGCGGCGTAGAGGCTGCAGTTTGGCCGCGCAGGCGGGCCTGTTCAGCGCGGACAGCCGCGTTGATCTCTTCCACCGTCTGGCGGGGGTCGGCGGCGCGAGCCACCGAGCGGGAGACGTTGAACAGCATGCCCAGGCCGTCGGCGCGCAGGCCGTTTTGCAAAGCCAGGGACAGGTCGCCGCCTTGCGCGCCCACGCCGGGGGCCAGGAACCACAGGTCGGGGGCGGATTCGCGAACCCGGCGCAGCGCTTCGGGCTGGGTTGCGCCAACCACCAATCCTACATTGTTGTTCTCGTTCCACGATTGCGCCATGCAGGCGACGGTTACGAAAAGGCTTTCACCTAATCCACCTACGGACAGGTCTTGCAGATCGCCCGCGCCGGGGTTGGAGGTTTTGCAGAGAATGAAACAGCCGTGGGTGGGATCGTTGAGGAAGGGCTCCAGCGAGTCACGACCCAGGTAAGGGCTGAGGGTGACGGCCCCGGCGCCCAATTCCTCGAAGGTGGAGCGGGCGTAGGCTTCGGCGGTGGAGGCAATGTCGCCACGCTTGGCGTCCAGAATGACCGGGATGCCGGCGGGAACAGCGGCGATGACCTCGCGCAGCGCCTGCCAGCCGGAAGGGCCGAAGGACTCAAAGAAGGCGGCGTGGGGCTTGAAAGCTGCCGCCACCGGGGCGGTTTGCTCGATGAGGTGCAGGCAGAAGGCTTTGGCAGCCTCGGCAGTGGGTTGGGGCAGGTCGGCGGGGTGCGGGTCGAGGCCTACGCAAACCAGCGATTCGATGGAACGGGCGCGTTCTTCCAGGAGGGTGAAGAAGGGTTT
>JAEXTI010000098.1 GCA_023406965.1 Chloroflexota bacterium | reverse complement strand
GCCTTAGGAGTAACTAAATATTGTAACTACCTTGATAATGTCACTTTAGAACATCATGACCTTCGAGCTCAGGTGCTGCCCCCACCCTGCCCTCCCCGGCTGCCAAGACCCTCGTTCATTCAGGCGTATTGCCGGGGGAGGGAAAGAATTCTGCAAAAGTGAGGGGCTGAAAGCCCCTCACTTTTGCGAAATCTTATACCCTCCCCGCACATGGGTTGAATTTTTTGAGTAATTTTGCCAGCGGGTCGCGTAGCAGGTGGGGGAGGGGTTCATAAGCTCGAAATTTTAAAGTGACAGAGTCAAAGTAGCTACATTGAGATTGACGAGAGGATTATACCTTGCGTCAGGAGAATTTCAGGGGGCTGATTTTCCAGATGTCGGCTGCGTATTCACGCACAGAACGGTCGGAGGAGAAGAAGCCGGAACGAGCCGTATTGAGCATGGATTTGCAATTCCAGCGGCGCAGATCGGTGTACGCCTGAGCAGCGGATTCGGCGGCCTGGATATAGGACGGGTAGTCGGCGAGGAGCATGTATTCGTCTCTGTGCAGGAGAGAATCGACCAATGAACGGAAGATATCGGGGTGCTGCGGATCGAACAGGCCGGAGGAGATGCTGTCGAGGGTCTGGCGCAGTTCGGGGTAGCTCTGATAGTAGTCCATGGGGTAATATCCGCCCTGGCGCAGAGTGAAGACTTCATCGGAGGTGAGGCCGAAGAGGAAGAAGTTTTCGGCGCCCACCAGGCGGCGGATGTCGATGTTTGCGCCGTCATAGGTGCCGAGGGTAACCGCGCCGTTGAGCGCAAATTTCATGTTGCCGGTGCCGGAGGCTTCCATGCCGGCCAGCGAAATTTGCTCGGAGAGATTGGCAGCGGGGTAGATGCGCTCGGCGAGGCTGACGTTGAAGTTGGGGAAGTAGACCACTTTAAGCCTGCCGTTGACCAACGGGTCGCGGTTGACCACCTCGGCGACGCTGTTGATGAGCTTGATGATGAGCTTGGCGGTCTGGTAGCCGGGCGCGGCTTTGGCGCCGAAGATAAAGGTGCGCGGGATAATCTTTAATTCGGGGTTGTCGCGCAGGCGGTGATAGAGGGTGACGATGTGCAGCACCTTCAGTAACTGGCGTTTGTATTCGTGTAGGCGCTTGACCATCACATCGAAGAGCGAATTTGGGTCGACTTCGATTCCCAGGCGGGATTGGATGATTGCAGCCAGATCGAGCTTGTTGGCTTGTTTGACCTCGTGCCAGGCGGAGCAGAAGTCAACGTCGGTGACGTACTCTTCCAGGCCGCGCAACTCCTCGAGATCCGAGAGCCAACCCGAACCGATGCGGCTGGTGATGAGGTCTTTCAGGCGGGAGTTGGCGATGTAGAGAAAGCGGCGCGGGGTGATGCCGTTGGTTTTGTTGTTGAACTTCTCGGGGAAAAGCTCGTAGAAATCGGAGAGGGTACGCGATTTGAGCAGGTCGGATTGCAGACCGGAAACGCCGTTGATGGAGTGGCTGCCGACGGCAGCCAGGTAAGCCATGCGCACCCGTTTCTCGGGTGTTTCGCGGATGATGGACATGCGCACGGCGCGGTTGGGGTCGTTGGGGAAGCGCTGGCGCAGATCCTGAAGGAAGCGGCTGTTGATTTCGTAGATGATCTCGAGGTGGCGGGGGAGGAGCTGCTCGAAGATATGCACGGGCCATTCTTCGAGGGCTTCAGGCAGGAGGGTGTGCAGGGTGTACGCAAAGGTGCGGCGAGTGATATCCCAGGCGTGCTCCCAGCGCAGCTTGTGCACGTCGACCAGCAGGCGCATTAACTCGGCGATGGCGATGGTGGGGTGGGTGTCGTTGAGCTGGATGGCGGCTTTCTCGGGGAACTGGCTCCAATCGCCGGGGTAGCGGGTCAGGTAGAAGCGCAGGATGTCGGCCAGCGAGCAGGCGACGAAGAAGTACTGCTGCTGCAAGCGGAGCAGTTTGCCCTGGGGGGTGGTGTCATCGGGGTAGAGAACTTTGGAGATGTTCTCTGAAAGGGTTTTCTGTTCGACGGCGCGGACGTAATCGCCGGCGTTGAAAACCTGCAAATCGAAGGATTGGGTGGCGCGGGCGCTCCACAGGCGCAGCGTGTTGACCACGGGGCTGTTGAACCCCGGGACGAAGATATTGTGGGGAATGCCGATGATGCGCTGCTCGGGCATCCATTCGACACAGTAGAGTTTGTTTTCGTCAAAATAATGACGGGTGCGACCGCCGAAACCGATCTCTACCTGCTCTTCGGGCTGGGGAAATTCCCAGGGGGCGCCGCGCCGCAGCCAGTCATCGGCCTGCTCCACCTGCCAGCCGTTTTGAAAGGACTGCTGAAAGATGCCGAACTCGTAGCGGATGCCGTAACCAACTGAAGGGATGCCCAGCGCAGCAAGAGAGTCCATATAACAGGAGGCCAGCCGTCCCAGGCCGCCGTTGCCCAATCCAGGCTCGGTTTCTTCTTCGGCAAGGGTATCGAGGTCGAGGTTTAATTCGGCGAGGGCCTGGCGGGCGATTTCGGTGAGGCCGGTGTTGAGGAGGTTGTTGTTGAGCTGGCGCCCGGGCAGATATTCGGCGGAGAAATAGTACACCATCTTGGCATCCTGGCGGTCGATGGTGGAGAGGGTGGTCAGCCAGCGAGCTACGAGGTGCTCGCGGACGGTTTGCGCCAGGGCCAGGTAGAGGTCGTTGGCGTTGGCTCGCTCCAGGTCTTTGCCCTGGTATGCCGAGAGATTATCCAGAAATTCCTGTCGAAAGGATTCGGGAGAAGGAGGGGTATTCATATTGGTTTTTGGGGAAGAATGATTGGGAACGAGTGGGCGGAACAGGACTCGAACCTGCGACCCCATCCTTGTAAGGGATGTGCTCTAACCGACTGAGCTATCCGCCCGATAGGTGAATTATACCGTGAATTGGGTAAGTATGCTACACTTGCAAAGTGCAAGTGCTTCACTTGCCTTGGGCCTAATGTCGGGTTTCGCTGCGGAGTCATTGGGTATACGATCTCGATGTACCGCTCAACCCGACCTACGGTTTGGTAGTTGGTTATCCCAGTTTGAAACTGTTTTCTGAATAGGCAGGAGGGTCTTATGCGTTTTGTGCGTTTTTCGGTGGGCGAGCGCGCCCCGCAGTATGGCTGGATGTTTCAAGACAAGATTGGCGCCCTGGAAGGCGACCTGTTTGGCGAATACCGTCGCCTGGAAGCAGGGATGCCGCTGGAGCGGGTGCGCCTGTATGCGCCGGTGATCCCCAGCAAGATCATCGCGGTGGGGCGCAACTATGCGGAGCACGCCAAAGAGCAGAATGTGGAAGTGCCGGAAATGCCTTTGATCTTCCTCAAGCCGCCCTCAT
>JAEXTI010000036.1 GCA_023406965.1 Chloroflexota bacterium | reverse complement strand
AGTAAGTTTTGAGGTTTTTCACCTCAAGCAAGGTTTTGGAATTGGTTTGTTTCGAGTCCACGCTCGTTACTCCTGAGATTCTGGGTTGCCGGGGAAATCTCGCATCAACTGTGGGTGAAATACATGACCTGGGCCATTTCTAACGCTGTTTTGTGTCATGGGTGGATCAGGGCGAGTATTCGGTTGATTTCTATGACATGAAAGCTCCACCGGGATTGGGGAGCCCTGGAAATATAGCATAAGTGCACCTCATGGTCAAGAAAACACGGCCAAGATTGCCAAGACTCCCCATTTGGGGGATATTCTCGGCTAAATCGGCAGCATGCCGGGCAGGTCTTCCAAGGATGTCCAGACGCATTGCCAGCAAAAAAGCTGTATAACCGGATGGGGTGGCCCGCATTATAGACCTGCCCCTACCATAGATGAGACCCGCCGGGTGGGCAAGCCGGGCAGGTCTTACACGAATGTCCAGACTCATTGCCCGCGGAAAAGCCGTTTATTCGGATGGGGCAGCCCGTATTAAAGACCTGCTCCTACCATAGATGAGCGATCGTGGAGCGTAAAGCCGCTTCAGGGAGTGCAGCCCTCACCATAATCCAGCGCCTCCAAATTCCACAAGAAGCTGCGCGCGGTCGAATCGGTTTCCAACCCGCACAGGTCGGGGCGCGAGATGGTAATTTGCAACTGATAATACAGCGGCAGCACGGGCAGGTTTTCGGCGAAGAGCCGCTCCACCGCCGCCACGCGCCCGGCGTAATCGGCCTGGTCGGGGCGGCCCCACAGCGCGGCTGTGCAGGCGGCGTCAAAGGCCGCATCGGAATAGCCGGTCACGTTGGTGCCGATCCAGGCATTGGCCGCCGAGGGAATCTGCCTTGTGGTGAACAGGGCGCAGCCAGGCTGGCTGCCGGCTTGCCAGGTGAAGGCCGCCAGGTCAAATTTGCGTCCAAACAACACGCCATCCGGTCCGGGCGCATACATATCGCCGGGGTTGAGCAGGTCGCGCTCTACGCCCACGCCGCATTCAGCCAGGGAATTGACCACAATCTCGGCTACCTCGGTGCGCAGGTCGGCTTGCGAGGCGGAGTAGGTCAACTGCAAGGGGGTGCCGTCGGGAACGCCCACCACCCCTACGGCTACGCGCGGCGTGGCAGGGTCGCCATCGGCGTCCTTCCAGCCCACTTCGTCCAGCAGGCGGCTGCCTTCGGCAGGGTCATACGGATAGGCAGGCAAATCGGCCTGGTACAGCGGATTGTCGGGAGGCAGGGTGCCCAGAGGCACCTGCGAGCGGTCGTAGAACAGGTCAGAGACGATCTTCTGCCGGTCGATGCAGGCCGCCAGGGCTTTGCGCGTGCGCACATCGCCGAACAGGTCGGGGCGGTCACCCGCCAGCAGGTCGAAGCCATCATCATACGCAGCCGGGCGAATGCCAAAATCGAGGTGCTCCCATTCCGGCCCCAGGGTAAAGCTGAACTTGAGCTTGTCGGCATATTGGGTGAGGATCAACTCACGCAGTTGGGCGGTGAAAGCGGGGTTATCTTCCACCACGTCACACTCCCCTGCCACGGTGGCCATCACCGCTGTATCCACCGGAGCGCCCAGGAAGCGGTACACCAGCTTGTCGAACTTGGGCAGTCCTTCGGCGGCGCGGTAGTAGAGCGGATTTTTCACCAGGGTGATGTGGTCGCCGGAGACCCACTCCTGGATGGTGTAGGGCCCCCAGCCGATGGGCGCGCGGTTGGCAGATTCATCTGCCAGCAGGCCAGTCGCCCCCACCGACTGGTAACGGAATTGGGGCAGCGGCAGCCAGAAGTAGGTGGTGTAGTTCTTCTCCACAAAGCCGGGCACGCCCGTCCAGCGGGTGGTCAGCTCATCCACCGCCAGATAAGAAGCCGTCCGGTCGACCACACCCTTGGATACAGGGGTAGCGGGGTCGGCAGCCAGTTGGAAGGAAAACACGGAATCGGCAGCGGTGAGCGGCGTGCCGTCGGACCATTGAATGCCCGATTTGAGACGGAAAGTGACCGCCAGGCGGTCCATCTGCAATTCCGAGGCGCCATCCCAGGCGCGGGCGCAGTCGGGACTGGTGCAGCCCGAGGGCAGAACGGTAACACCAGGAGCCAGGGCCACCAATGCGCCATTCACATCTACCACCGGCTCGCCACTGCGTACCGTCACCGGCTCGAGCACGGCGTCACCGTCGGCCAGGGAGGGCATTTTCTCGAGGATCACCGGCTGGGTAGCATAGCCGCGGGTGTCAAAGGGGCCGTCATAGAGCGCTTCGAGCACGCTCCACATGCTGCGCGAGGAACCAGCGTACGCGTACAGTGTGGAAGGCTCTTCGGCCAGGCACACCACCAGGGCCCGTTCGGGGATTTCGGTCGGTTCGGGCGTGTTGGTGGGTAAGGCGGGAGCCGCCTGGGTGGAGGTCGGCGCGGGGGCCGAGGTGGGAACCGGCGTGGATTGGCAGCCGGAAAGCAGGAGAAGGATTGCAAGCAATGAGGCAAGGATAGGTCGTTTCATGGGGCTGATTCTACCATACCAGAAGAAAGGTGCTGCCTCGTGTGCCCGGCCTGCATACGGGCACGGGGTTTGACGAATCACCCATGCGCCTTGGCCTATTCCCCGTGCCCCTACCGGAGGG
>JAEXTI010000009.1 GCA_023406965.1 Chloroflexota bacterium | reverse complement strand
ACGCCTTTGAGGCCTGTTTTTTTGACTGGGTGCAAGCGGTGAATCAGATAACGAGCGGACAGGTAATCGCGATCGATGGCAAGGAACTGCGCCATTCATATGATACGGTTCTGGGACAAAAAGCCATTCATATGATACGGTTCTGGGACAAAAAGCCATCCATTTGGTAAGCGCCTGGGCCAATGACAACCGCCTGATCCTGGCACAGCGGAAAGTAGACAGCAAGACCAATGAGATCACGGCTATTCCAGAGTTGTTGGATGCACTGGAGTTGGCTGGCTGCATCGTCACCATCGATGCTATGGGCTGTCAGACAGCCATCGCGAGGAAGATCATCGAACGCAAAGCCGACTACATCCTGGCAGTGAAAGAGAACCAAGGATATCTCTATGAGGACATTGAGCGGGCATTTGGAATGGCCTTCCAGGATCTGAACCCATTACAGTACCTGGATGGATATGCAAAGACGGTGGATAAGGATCATGGCAGGCTTGAGATCCGTGAATGTTGGACCCTGGCATCTGAAAATCTGTACATCCCTATTCGTAACGCCGATCAATGGGAGAAGCTGACCAGTTTGATCTGTATTCGACGTGAACGACGCTTGCCTCAAAAAACACAGGTCGAAATGCGCTACTATATTGCCAGCCGCCCACCCAATGCCAATGATCTGTTACAAGCCATTCGTAATCACTGGGGCATTGAAAACTCTGTCCATTGGATCCTGGATGTGGCTTTTCGTGAAGATCAGAGCCGGGTCCGTAAGGATCATGCTCCAGAAAACCTGGCTGTGATGCGACGGATTGCCCTCAATCTGTTACGCAAGGAGAAAACAGCTAAGGGAGGCATTCAAGCCAAACGTTTGCAATGTGGCTGGGATGAAAACTACTTCTTAAAGGTACTCTCACTTTAGTGCAATCGCCCTATCCCCATGCGCTCCATCACCTACGAACAATTCGGCGCGGCCGGCGACGGCCTTGTCAACGACCTGCCCGCCATTGTCCAGGCCCACCAACATGCCAACGCCAACGGGCTGCCCGTGCGAGCCGCGCCCCAGGCCTGCTATTACCTGGGTGGGCGCGACCTGACCGCCGTCATCCAAACCGACACCGATTGGAACACCTCCAAATTCATCATCGACGACCGCGCCGTGGAAAACAACCAGGCTCACGTTTTTGAGATCCGCTCAGCCCACGCGCCCATCCCCCTGCAAATCCCCACCTTGAGCAAAGGCCAGCCCGCCCTGGGCTTCACCCTGCCCCAGGATTGCCTCGTGCAGGTCACTGATGACCACGTCCGGCAGTTCATCCGCTTTGGTCTCAACCAGAACAACGGCGTGCCCCAAAGCGACTGCTTCATCGCCCGCCGGGACGGCGCTATCCTTACCCCCATCGTCTGGGATTTCGCCACCGTCACCCAGGCCCAGGCCCTGCCCATCGACGAAGCCCCCCTCGCCCTGCGCGGCGGCATCTTCACCACCCTGGCCAACGCCGCCCCTAGCCAATACAACTACTACGCCCGCGGCATCCAGATCCGCCGCAGCAACGTGAATGTGGAAGGCCTCTCCCATTTTGTGCTCATGGAAGGCGACAGCGGCGCGCCCTACCACGGCTTCCTGCGCGTGGATGATTGCGCCCACGCGTTAGTCCAAAACAGCTACTTCAGCGGGCACAAAACCTATTGGACCACCGGCTCGGCGGGCCTGCCTGTGCCCATGGGTTCCTACGACATCAGCCTGTCGCGCAGCATCGATGTGCGCTTCGAGGGCTGCCGCCAGTCCGGCATCACCGACGCCACCCGCTGGGGCGTCTACACCTCCAACTTCTGCAAGGACCTGTCCATCGTGGACTGCGTCTTCTCACGCTGGGACGCGCACATGGGCTGCGCCAACGTCCTCGTCAAAGACTCGGCCCTTGGCCACCAGTGTCTCAACGCCATCGGCCACGGGCAGCTCACCCTGGAAGGGGTGCGCGTCTACGGCGCCCGCCTGGTCAACCTGCGTGAAGATTACGGCTGCCTGTGGGACGGCGACCTGCTGGTCAAGGACTGCGTCTGGCATCTGCCCCCCGGAACCAGCGGCCCCGTCAGCCTGGTCAGCGCCACCCAGCGCGAAGATCACGACTTCGGCTATCCCTGCACCCTGCCCCAGCGCATTCACTTCGAGAACGTGCTCATCGACGACAGCCAGGTCGCCGCCGGTTTCGCTGGAGTCTTCCTGCTGCCCGACTTCAACCCCCAGGCCGCGGACGGAACCGCCCTCTATCCCTACGGCCTGCCCGCCGTGCTCGACGTGAGCAACGTGCGCACCGCCAGCGGGCGGGAGGTGGGGTTGTGCCAGAATAAGGTGTTGGAGGAAAGATACAAGCGGAGACTGGGCTGGTTGGATTGAGGGATACTACGGCTCCCGCACGCAGCGGTAGCTGTGCCTTGGGTTGCCTCCCGACTTGATCGTGCGGTTCACCCAGCCGTTATACGACACAAAATAGGCCAGCCTGTCGTCATATTCCTCCGCCGCCCAATAGTAAATCGGTTCCAGGTCCGGCGCCCACAGCGGCGTCTCCTTATCGGGCAAAATCGTACAGTCCATCTGCTGGTTCCCCGGCCCCTGCCACGCGCAGCCCGCGTTCTGCTCGTGCCGGGCAAAGGCGCCGGCGTAATCTTCGATCGTTGGCATGCGCCAGATGTGCTGCGGCTCGTCCTCCAACGTCAGCCCGTCGGCGCTCAGATACAGGCACAGGTTGTACTGCGCCATCTCCTCCGCCGAGGCAAACTTGCCGACCTCCCAGCCATAACCCGGCTTGTCGCCCATGCCCACCGGCTCCAGACCGTACAGGGCGATCATATCCCACGAGGGGTACCCGCCGTAATCCTGCCGCCAGTTCCAGCCCGGCCCCTCGGGAGCCCACAGCAGCGTTTTGCCGTTGCCCTCGATCAATCGCGCCCCACGCAGGCCGTCATCCACGCGCGTCAACACAATGGGCAGGTAGAAGGCCGACAGGCCGATGAAAATTACCAGCGGCGGGACCAGCGCCAGCAAAATCCACAGGTTGCGCCGCCACCACCTGGGGTGCGGCTGCCAGCCTGCCGCCACGCGCCGCTTGTAGTTGCGCGCCTCCACCAGCAGCAACGCCCCCAACAACACCAGCGGCCCGCTCACCAGGAAACCGGTCAGGTCGCGGTCCATGCTGATCTTGCCATCCGCAATGTGGATATCCATAAAGAAAATCGTGAACGCCCCGCCGATGACGATGATCAGCCAGCCGCCCACTCTCGGCCAGCGAATGCCGATCAATGTCAGCGCCAGGAATGCCACACCCGGAATCAGGTACACCAGGCGAATGTAAAGCGGCCCCCACCAACCCTCGTGATACATTTCCGCGACGCTCCAATAGCACCACGCCGAGGTGATGGCAATCAACAGCAGTTTGGCAATCCAACCCGCGGTGCGGTCGTTGATAATTTTCTTAAACATGATCGATCCTTTTCCGGCGTGTATTCTCTTCTCGCAGAGAACTTTGGTCAACCATCCAAATAGCGCACCGGTAAGATCGCAAGAATAATATTAAAAAATGGTATCTACTCACAGGAGCTTCCCCAACAGTGAGTAGTTACAAAGAATGAGTGTGCAAGCATTATATCCCCTCTCGCGATGGGCACAACCCAAAAGCGCTCCCTTTTGGAGAGCGCTTTTGACCTGCTTTCAATGATCGTCAACCCATCGGCTGGATCTCGATGCGCTTGCCGCCCTGCTCCAGGGATGCCCGCGCGGCCAGCGCCACGTTGAGC
Organism: Chloroflexota bacterium; assembly: GCA_023406965.1. The sequence goes on along the minus strand of JAEXTI010000009.1, from coordinate 692 downwards.
GAGCCGCAAGCCGCCTGGATGTCCAAAATACCCGGCTCGGCTTTACCCAAAATGCTGTCCACAAAGTGGCGGCACTCGGCTTCGTAGGGGTCGTAACGCGGGGCTTGCAGCACCTCCGGCGCGCCCTGCTGCGGGTACAGCTTGATCTCGCTGATTAGGTACTCACCGCCCCAATACCAGCTCAAATCGATGGCCCCTTCCTCCCCCACCACCCGCAAGCTGGTGCTGAAGGGGAAGCTCATCGGCATGACACCGCTGCCCTCCACCACCGCGCTCGCGCCGTCATACTCCAGGGCCACAAACACCTGCCCCCAGCCTTTCTCGCCATAAGGCAGCCCGCGGCTGGTCACCGACTGCGGTTTGCCCAGCATCCAGTACACATAATCCAGGTCGTGGAGCATCAAGTCCAGGATGAAGTTCTCGTCCCAGCCGTCGCCCCAAATGGGCGGGGTGCGCCGGTTGGCAAAAACCACCTTCGGCCGACCGATCCGCCCCGCGGCTACCACATCATGTACAACCTTGAAGTCGCTCACGTAGCGCCCAAACAAGGCCACCATCAGCAGCTTCTGGCATGAAGCCGCCGTTTGCGCCATCTGCGTTGCCTCGATCATGCTGTAAGCCACGGGCGTTTCGACAAACACGTGCTTGCCCTGCTTCAGCGCCGCGATGGCATACTGCGGGTGCACCCGGGT
>JAEXTI010000487.1 GCA_023406965.1 Chloroflexota bacterium | reverse complement strand
CATCATAGCTGTGCAGGGAATAGGCCGAGGCGATGGCCTCCTGGTTGCCCATCAACTGCTTGATTTTGGCCGAGGCTTTGCTGCGTTCCCACAAACCGATAAGCCACAGGCCGCTGAATCCGCGGCGGGCCAGATCGGCCAGTTCTTCATCTGGAATCTGGTCGAGGCGGGTGATGGGGCGGTCATACTGGCGGCTGAGTTGATCCAGCCAGACATAGGTGTTCTTGGCGATGAGCACCAGACGGGGCATCCATTCCCGGTCGGGGCTGAAGGCTTCCACTTCCAGTTCGGCGGCGCCACGGTCAAAGGTGGGGATGACCGTGGGGCCGGGGCCCATGAAGGGCAGTTTCTCTTCTTCCTTGATCAAATCCAGGCTGCTGAGTAGGCGGTAGAGATAACGACCGAGAAGGTCGCTCCAGCGTTCGCGGATATATTCGAGCTGACCGGTGAGGGAGTAAGGCACGGCAATGGCCGGGCTGCGCAGCATCTCGACGAGGCTGTCGCGCTCGGGGCCAAAGGGCGGTTGGCTCTCGAAGAAGGTTTGCAAGCCGCTGATGATGCGGCGGTAGCCCACCCCGGCGGCCAGGTCGCTGTCGTCGAACAATTCAGAGAAGGGCTGGGCGGCGGGGTTTTTGTTGGCAATCCACAGCATGAGCAATTCTTCGAGGAGCACCTGGTGGTTGGGGACGCCTTCGGTTTCGTCTTCCAAATAATCGGCCAGGGTTTGCTCTCCGCGGTAGACAGCCAGGGGCGGGAAGGCTTCGGCGAACTGGGCCAAGGTCTGGTTCACGGCTTGCTCGCCGACCCCGGCGTAGAGGAATTCGAGGGCCTGGGCCATGGCCTGGGGATTGACCTGCTTGCGGTACGTGGCAATGACCAGGTGCAGGATCTCATCGATTAAGCCGAGCGCGTTGAGTTGCCCGGCTTTGATGCTTTCTTCGGGGAAGCGGACCAGGTCGCGGCGGGTGTTCATCTTTTGGGCGAACGTCCGCACGGCGTGGAAGTTGGCGAAAATCACGTTGCCAGTGAGAGAGAAGAGACTCTGGTCAAACTGATATAGGTCGCGAGCCTGGCGGGAAACATGGAATTCCATAGGGCTTCCTTTCAGTAGGTTAATGGCGGAGAATGAAGTTGAATTCCGAACTTAATTATTATACAACGGGGAGGGTCTCATTGAGCAATGAGTGAGATGCGAGTTTGAAGGTTGGGAATCGTAATTCCAAGACTCGGGAAAGGATTACTGCGTTACGAAGAGGGGGCTTCCTGCGTTAGACACCCGCCGGGGGTGGTTAACCGGGTGGGTCTTGCGGGTGGGTTTATGAACTGAGCCTGTAAGGATGTTCGAAGACCAATGGTGTGAGCCCGCATTAAAGACCCGCCCCTACCCGACGACGTGGGCGTGGTCCCTTGTTTGTAGCGGCGGGTCTTTAATGCGGGCAAGGCTGTGTGGTTATTAAAGGTCTTTGCGGGCTGAATGCAGGAACTGTCCGGGAAGACCCGCCGGGTTGGTCAACCGGGCGGGTCTTGCGAGGGGATTGGCGAGCCGAGCCTGCAAGGATGTTCGAAAACCAGCGAAGTGAGCCTGCGTTAAAGACCCGCCCCTATCCGACGACGTAGGCGTGGTCCCTTGTTTGTAGCGGCGGGTCTTTTATGCGGGGAGGGCGGTGTGGTTAATAGGTGCTTGTGCGGGCTGAATGCATCGAATTACACTGGAAGACCCGCCGGGGTTGGTTAACCGGGCGGGTCAATGAGCTAAGCCCACGTTAAAGACCCACCCCTACAGGATCGGGGGGAATGGTGGGACTATGAGACTAATTGCGGGAGGGCGAAATAGACGCCGGGGGCGTCTTCTAGCTTGACTTCAGCAACCAATTCGCCGGAATCGACCAGTTTGCGCATGGTTTTTTCACCCAGGGGAGCAGGCCAGCCAAACATGCGCGTGACGTCTGCCTGCCGGGCAGCGCCGACCGATTTGAGATAGGTGGAAGCCAGGTTGCGGCGAGCTTCCGATTCGGTGATGGGGTGGGCTTGTTCGATGACTTCGGGGTAATGGCGGGCAACGATTTCGTAGATAAAGGCGTACTTCCATGCGCCGACTGGGGCTACACCGATGGGCAGGATGCGCAGAGAGGTTTGTAATTCATCCAGGGCGCGGTTGAAGATCGAGTCGCTGCCCTTGCTGGTCAAGCGAGCCGCTTTGCGCAGCGCCAAAGTGTCCAGCGGACCCTGGTCGAGGATGGCCTCATAGACGGCACGGGATTCAGCGGTCAGCAGGCCGTTTTGGTAGTCGATCAGGTAATCTTCTTCGGGTGAGCCGTAATTGGGCGAGAGGGCATAGAAAGAAGGGAACAGGGTCAGGGAGATGAAGGTGTTGCGGTGGCGCAACACGCGGGAATAAAAGACTCGCTTTTGGGGCAGGAGGCTGTCCTTCCAATCCCAGGTGATGTGCCCGGGGTCATCGTGCGCATCGGGGACGGGGCGGTTTCCGGCGGCGGCATTCCACAGGCTGGGCGCTTCGGCGCCTTTGACCGGCCAGAAAAAAGTGAAACCACGCGTGTTGATCCAATCAACGGCTTCATCCACCGATGCCAGGCGCAATCCCGGCGCGATGCGGTAGGTTTGGGCGCGGTATTGGGCGAGAGCTTCTTTTGAGAGAGTGGTCATCATGAGTCCGGCTGTGATGGAAGATGCCTCAGTAAAGCGTGAGGCAGCCCGGTGCAAACCCGCTGAGGATTGCTGCGGGGCCAGGCCTATTGTAAACCAATTTTACGAGAAGAAAGCCTCCTCCACGCCCATCCGAATAGTTATTATTCGGCTTTGAGGATGTGGGCAACGATATTCGACCCGCTTCCGCCGATGTTTTGAGCCATGCCGTAGACTGCGTTCTCTACCTGAGTTCCGGTGGCATCGCCGCGCAGTTGCTGGACCACTTCGATGATCTGGTACATGCCGGTGGCGCCAACGGGATGCCCGCGGGCCTTCAATCCGCCGCGGGTGGCGATGGGGATGCGCCCGGTGGGGCGGATTTCGCCATCCAGGGCTAGGCGAGGGCCTTGCCCACGGGCGGCAAAGCCGCAGGCTTCCAGCGAGAGGGCGGCCATGATGGTGAAGGCGTCGTGGGCTTCGAACAGGTCGATATCCTCGGGACCAATTCCAGCCTGGCTGTAGGCCTGTTTGGCCGATTCTTCGGCTGCACGCAGCCACAACGGGTCGCGGCGGCTGTGGATGGCGATGGTGTCGGTGGCGGAACCGGAGCCGACCACTTTGATGATCCTGGCTCCATTCACGCGCTGAATGCGCGCGGCGGGAACCAACACAGCCGCGGCGGCGCCGTCACCCATCGGGGAGGCGTCCATCAGGTTGATCGGGTCGGCAATCATGGCTGCTTTTTTGTAGGCGGCTTCGCTGATGGGTTCCTGGAAGCGCGCAAAGGGGTTGTGCGCGCCGTTGGCGTGAGCATTGATGGAGAAGTTGGCAAAATCATCTTTTTGCCAGCCGTATTCGTGCAGATAACGACGCATGATCAGCGCGTTGAGGGCCACGAAGGACAGGCCTTGAGAGGCCTCCCAGTCTTGATCGGCGGCAGTGGCCAGTTGGGCGGTGATTTCATCGCCAGGCGAGTCGGTCATTTTCTCTACGCCGGCGGCGATGGCCACTTCTACGGCGCCAGAGGCTACAGCCATGAGAGCGCTGCGGAAGGCGGCTGAACCTGAACTGCAAGCCGACTCGATGTGCATGGCTTCACGGAAACGCAGACCGACCCAGTCGGCAATATAAGCGCCCAGGTGTTGCTGGTGGTTGGCTGAGCCGCCCATCATGTTGCCGACAAACAAGGCATCGGCGCTTTGCACACCCGCGTCGTGCATGGCCGCAAGAACGGCGTCTCCGGCTAGCTCGCGCAAAGATTTATCCCAATGTTCGTCGATTTTTGTCTGTCCAATTCCCAGTACCGCGACTTCGCGCATGAATGCT
>JAEXTI010000470.1 GCA_023406965.1 Chloroflexota bacterium | reverse complement strand
AGGCCGTATTTGCTCACATCCACGGGCTGGCTGAGGAAGTCGGAAGACATATCGCAGACCAGCTCGACACCGGCGGGAGGAACAGGCTCGGCTTTGAATTCGACGCCGTGGATAGTTTCGTTGTGGCAGAAGTGAACGTAGGCGGCCTTGGGATCGAACTTGAACTCGGCCTGGGCAGGCAGGCGATTGAAGTTGTCGGCTTCGCCGCTGAAGGCAACGTTGGTGGCGCCCAGTTTGGCGGCCTCTTTGAGGGCGGTTTTGGACCAGGAGCCGGTGACGATGTAATCAGCGGAGGCGCCGGCGGGGCGCAGATTCATGGGCAGCATGGCGAATTGCAGGCTAGCGCCGCCTTGCAGGAACATGACTTTGTAATTGGCGGGGATGTTGAGCAGTTCGCGCAGATCGGCTTCGGCGGTCTGGATGATGCCTTCAAACTCTTTGGAGCGATGGCTCATCTCCATGACAGACATGCCGCAGCCCTGGAAATCGAGCATTTCAGCCTGGGCTTTTTCGAGGACGGGCATGGGCAGGACGGAGGGTCCCGCGTTGAAATTGTGGACACGTTTGATAGGAGTCATGTCTTTTGCCTCATGTGGGAAAATGGATAGGATGTGAACCTGGGTTAATAATAGCGCAGAATCGGAAAAAGAGAGTCATGAAATTTATGTATAGAAAATCACTTGTCTAGACAATGCGTGAGTGAGCCTACGATGCGTCGCCGGACCAGAGGCGCTGCATTTCGGGGCTGGTGGCGAGGAGATCATCGAGCTTGCCTTCGGCTTCCACATGTCCATCTTTCAGAACGATGATGTGATCGGCGCGGCGCAGGGCGGTGCGGCGGCTGGACACCACCAGACAGGTCTGCCCGGGTTTCTCAAAGACGCGCTCCCACAGTACGCGCTCGGTTTCTACATCCAGGGCGCTGGAGAGGTCGTCAAAGACCAACAGTTCGGGATCGCGGACGAACATGCGCGCGGCAGCGGTGCGCTGGATCTGCCCGCCGGAGAGCTTAACACCCTTGGGACCCACGCGGGTATCGAGGCCTTGCTCGAACTCGTGCAGGTCTTGCTCTAGGACGGCGGAACGCACGGCGCGGAAGATGTCCTCATCGGTGTAATCCAGGCCCATGAGGATGTTGTCGCGGAGCGAGTCGCTGAACAGGCGCGGGACCTGGGCGGTGTAGGCACAGTTGGGCGGGGTGAAGAATTCACCTGGTTTTTCAACGGGGGAACCGTTCCAGAGGATTTCACCCTGGTCTTTGGGGAGCAAACCGAGCAGCACGCGCAGCAGGGTGGTCTTGCCGGAGCCAATGCGCCCGGTAACCACGGTGAACGAGCCGCGGGGAAGGTCCAGGTTGATGTCGCGGATGCCGTTCTGCGAGCCGGGGAACTGGTAGCTGAGGTTGCGGGCTTCCAGATGGCGGAGGTAATTTTCTTCGGTCTTTTTGGGGTAGATGACCGGGGGGAATTTGCCGTTGAGGTAGACGGGGCTGAACTCGACCAGGGCATTAGGGCTGGCGCCTTCCATCAGGCGCTGCATACGCTCGACAGAAATGCCGATCTGGCGATAACGGGCCACCAGCAGCCCGGTGAAGGTGGTCATTTCGGAGAGGAACTCAAGGTAGTAGACAAAGAGGGCGAAATCGCCGACCGTGAACGTGCCAAGCTGCATGGCTTGCCCGGCGAGGATGAGAATGACGCCGGTGCCAAGGCTGGTGGCGTTGTGGAAGATGGAGTTGAGGATCTCGTTGAAGAGGCGGTCGCGCAAGGCCAGCTTGCGGCGGTCATCGTTGAGCTGGTTGAAGCGGTTGATGACGCTCTTTTCGGCGGCAGAGACTTTGACCGCCTGGACAGCGCCGAAGAACTCGCCGATGAAACCGGTGATGATGCCGGTGGCGCGGCTGCTGGCGCGGCGATATTCGTCGATTCGTTTGGTGGATGCGGCGGCAATGACGGCAACGATGATGAAGGGTATCATTGCCAGGGCCGTGTAGGTGGGGCTGATGCGGATCATGATGACCAGGGCGATGACGTTGAAGGCGATGGAACCGAGCAGGTCGTTGATCCACAGGGCGAAGAGAGGAATTTCAAAGACATCGCCGCGGAAGCGGGAAATGGCTTCGCCGGGGGAATCGGGCAGGGCTGAAGCGCCAGGGCGACGCAAGATGTGCCGGAGCAGATTCTTGCGCAGGAGGGTCATGGTGTTTTGGAAGAAGGGCACGTTGGTGGCGACCAACCCGTAGATCCCCAGAATACTGCCGATTTCGGCGGCAAAAAGCAAGCCGATGATGGTCCACAGATTCAACCCATACTGGGCATCGCCGCTCAACATGTTCATGAATTCACGCAGGGCCAGGCCGGGGATCTGGTAGAAGAGCATGGCGAAGAGCATCATCAGCAAATTGCCCAGCCAGAGATCCTTGCGGTAGATGATGACCTTGAGAATGACCTTCCAGGCGGGGAGCGTGGGTTTGCGAGCGGTGGAGGCGGTGGTAGCGGTCATGCCAGCACCTCCTCGAGGCCGGTGCGCAGGAGGCCGTGGAAGCGCGTGGCAGGGTCGGCTGCCAATTTCTCGCGGTCACCGTGTTCGATGACGCGGCCGTCCTCCAAAATGAGGATTTCACTGGTGCGGTGGAGGGTGCCCAGGCGGTGGGCGATGATGATGGCGGTGCGGTTGAGGAGCAGCTTGTCGATGGCGCGTTCAATGAGCTGCTCGGTGGCGGGGTCGAGGCGCGAGGAGGCTTCGTCCAGGATCACCAGGCCGGGATCGCGCAGGAAGATGCGCGTGAAGGCCAGCAGTTGGGCCTCGCCGGCGGAGATGCTGCGCCCGCCGGACTCGAGTTTGGTATCCAGGCCGTTGGGCTGGCGCTGGAGCCATTCGGTGAGGCCGAGCTGGTCGATCACTTCGATGATGCGTTTGTCGGGAATGGACGGATCGAAGAAAGTGATGTTGTCGCGGATGGTGGCCTGGAAGAGCTGGACATCCTGGGTGACCAGGGCCACGCGGCTGCGCAGGGCCGCAAGCAGGGCCTGGGTGAGGGGCACGCCGCCGAGGGTGATGCGCCCGTGGGTGGGGTCATAGAGGCGGAAGACCAGGCGGGCCAGGGTGGTTTTGCCGGAGCCGGTGCGGCCGAGGACACCGATGACCGTGCCGGGCTTGATCTGGAAGTCGATTGCTTCCAGAACTTGTTCATCCTCTTTGTAGGCGAAGTTGACATTTTCAAAGGCCAGGGAGAGTGGCCCGCCGGGGATTTCTACGCCGGGACCGTCGAGAATTTTGGGCTTGATGGCGCGCAGTTCGATTAAGCGCTCGGTGGCGGCGCCGATGTTCTGGAGGTTTTCGACTTGCTGGGTCAACTCTCGGATGGGGCGGCGTAAAAGCGTGGTGTAGGTGACGATCAAGTAGACGGTGCCGAGGGTGATGAGGCCGTCCTGGAACAGGTAATAACCCGTGACGAGGGCGATGGCGATGCCCAGGACCATAAAGAAACCCGCCACAAAGCGCACAATGATAAAACGACGAGAAGAGGCGCGCCAGTATTTGAGGATGTTGATGGAGAGCTTGTAGATGCCGAGGATGACGAAATCGACGGCGCCGGATGCGCGGATGTCCTCGGTGCCCGCCAGGCGTTCTTCAAGATAGCCAAACAAATCGGCGACGGCTTCGCGGAATTTCTTCTGGAAGGGGATGGCGATGCCGCGCACGGCATTGAGGGCCAAGAGGGTGACGATGGACAGAACGGTGAAGGCCGAGCCTGCGCGCCAATCCTCGAGGAGTAAGGCCACGAGGATGCCGAACAGGAGAATGATGTTGCCGAGAACGCGAATGACCAGTTGGGAGAAAAAGTTGGACAATTCGGCTACATCGCCGTCGATGCGCTCGATGAGTTCGCCGGGGCTGACGTTGTTGTGGTAGCTCATGTCCAAGTTGAGGCAGTGGCGGGCCATTTCGGCGCGCAGATTGTTGGTGGCAGTCCAGGCGACGTTCTCGCCGACGTAGGTGGCGCTGACGCCAACCACTGCCTGGATGAGCGCCACGGAAATGAAGGCGATAGCGGCAATGACCAAAGCGCGCGTCTCGCGAGTGGTTTGGGTGGTGTCGATGAAGAAACGCATGATCTGGGGGTTGATGAGCTGCATGCCGATGCTGGAGAGGAGTAGCACCGAGAGCAGGGCAAAGCGTTTCTTTTGTGGCCGAATGTACTGGGAAAGCAGGTCCCAGTATTGTTTGAAGGGTAGTTTCAAGGGCGGACTCCTGTGGGCGGTGAAAGGCAATGATGAGACGGGCAGGAAGAATGCCGGTTAAGAAGCGGATTCTATTATCGCACAAATTAGAGGGCTGGGAGCACGTAGGTTTGATGTGAACAGCTATCTCCGCGCGGGCTGAAGCCCTTGCTCAGTCCACGGAAGCCAGAAGCATCTCTTTCTTGAAACCCAAAATTCCCCCTTGACTCTATGGTAACTGGAGGGTGTATAGTAGGCGTAGCTGCGGAGGGATGATGAAACTGAAAATCGGAGAATTTGCGCGGTTGGGACAGGTGAGCGTGCAGACGCTGCGCTACTACGA
>JAEXTI010000312.1 GCA_023406965.1 Chloroflexota bacterium | reverse complement strand
TTTGGGTGAGGGCCGCGGGCGCGATGGATGAATCGGCGAAGACGGCCAGGGGTTGGGCTGGGCCTGCCAGGCGGGGTTTAATCATTCAGATAGTGACCGACCAGGAGCGCCAACTTGCTGCGTGTTTCGGGCGGGATATGTGTTTTGTGGGTGATGATGGCATCTGCCAGAGCGCTGCCGCAAGTGCAGGCGCGTTCAGAAGTGACATCGTGGGCGAGCTTTGTGACGGCCTGCTGGGCCAGATCGGTATTATTGAGCAGCGTGCGAACAACCATTTCGACGGTGACGGGAGCCTCGCTGACGTGCCAGACGTCGTAATCGGTGACGTGTGCCATGACGGCGTAACACAGTTCAGCTTCGCGGGCCAGGAAGCATTCGGGTGAGGTGGTCATGCCGATGATGGACATGCCCCACGTGCGGAAGAGGTTGGACTCGGCTTTGGTAGAAAACCGCGGCCCCTCGATGGTAATGAATGCGCCGCCACGGTGAACCGTGCCGCCCACATCCTCGGCGGCCTGGGCGATTTGGGCGGAAAGATCGGGGCAGAAGGGGTCGGCGGAGCCGATGTGGGTCACCATGCCGTCGCCGAAGAAGGTGCGCGCGCGGGTGCCGCGGGTGAAATCAAAGAGCTGGTCGGGGACAACGATGTGACCGGGGGCGTAATCTTCGCGGAGAGAGCCGCAGGCGCTGACGCTGACTACCTTGGTGACGCCAATTTGCTTAAGGGCGTAGATGTTGGCGCGATAATTGACCTCGCTGGGCGAGATGGAATGGCCGATACCGTGACGAGCCAGGAAAGCCACCGCAATGCCGTCGATCTGGCCGACCACAATGGGCGCGCTGGGTTTACCGAAGGGAGTATCCAAATCCAGCGATTCTGCGTGGGCCAGGCCGGACATGTTGTATAGCCCCGATCCGCCAATGATGCCAAGTGTGGGTGTGGTTGTCATAGGATCCCCTTTCGGTTAGCGGATAGACTCAATTTGGATGTTGAGGTTGACTTGCCCGCAGCGCAACTCGTCTCCAGCCATGACTACGGTTGCAGTTTGGATGCGGGCTTCATTCAAGAATGTTCCGTTGGTGGAATGCAGGTCTTCGACCCACCATTGATCGTGATGATAGCTGAGGCGGGCGTGATTCGACGAGACGGTTTCGTTCTGGATGGGATAGGAGCTGACCGGGCTGCGGCCGATGACGATTTCGGCGGTGTTGAAGGCGCGCACCTGGTCATCCAGCAGGTTGGTGGTGGAAAGGGTGAGGGCGGGGATTTTGCGGGATACCAGCAGGCCTGCTTGAGTGCGCAGGTCGCGCCAGATGGTGTATAGCGCCCAACCCAAGAAACCCAGTAAAGCCAGCGCCATGAGGATGCGCAGCACCAGCACAAGAATACCGGTCATGGGGCAGGCTCCTCAGGTTTTTGAGTGGAGTTGTCCGCGGGCTTCATCGCCCGGGTGCGCTCCTCAGGGGGGATTTCCTCATCCAGCGGAGTTTCTTCGCCATAGATGATAGCCACGCCGGACAGGGAGATGACATCTCCAGGTTGAAGAACATGCTGGCGGATGCGTTGCCCGTTGACCATCGTTCCACCGGTGGAGTTGAGATCAAAGAGGATGAACTGGCCGCGGTTGAGGCGGATTTGAGCGTGGACGCGGGACACGCGCGGGTCATCGATGACCAGGTGATTGTCGGGGCGGCGGCCCAGGTTTGTGACCGCCTCTTGAATGGTGTAATACTTGTTTCCTTCCACAATGAGAAAGGAATTTCCGGCAGGGTTGGGGCGCGGCTTGCTGCCCGCGCCGGGTGAAAAGACGGCTGTGCGGCCCAGGGCAGTGTCTTCCCAGCGGGCGACGACACGCGCAGCGCCGGGCAGCAGGTCGATATCTTCCACCAGGGAAAAAGATACCTGGCCAGTGAAGTGAATGCCGGCTTCCTGGGCGGCTTGTTCCAGGCCCAATGCAATGCGGGTCAGTCTTTCGGGGGTTTTATGCCAGGCAGGCAGGGAGAAGGGATCCATAAAGATCGTATAGCGGCAAGGGGCTTCCAGCCGGCCGTCTTCGGCGGCGGAAAGTTCGTTATGCATGGCTTCAACCAGTTGGTGGGCCAACCGGCTCTGAACATCCCCCTTACTGAACGGAGCCAATCCTTCGATCAAAGCCTGCAACCGGGATTCGATGAGATCCAGGCGGGTCTTCATAGATACTATTATAACGTTGTATCTATTTCCGCCAAAGGTGAAAGGGCAACTTTCCCAATATCGTTGAGTAATCGTCTGACGACCGTTGGGGAACGCAAGGCAAACGGAAGTAGTTTGTTGATGTTTGCGTCAATCCTCTTCGGACTCGCCGGATTCGAGCGGGCCGGAGATGTTCGCAAGACGAGCGTTGGTGAGTTTGACCAAGTCTTTGACCGGGAGGCGGATGTTCAATCCGCGCTGGCCGCCGGAAATGTGAATTTCGGGGAAGGCCTGGGCCGATTGATCCAGCAAGATTTGAAAGCCTTTATTGATTAGTGCCAGCGGCGAAATGCCCCCGGCTTGCAGGCCGGTGAGGGCCTCGGCTTCGCGTTGCGGGGGCAGGCGCATTTTCTTCTCTTTGAGGAAATCAGCCAGGGCTTTCAAGTCGAGGCTGCGGTTGCCCGGTATGATGGCCAAAACCGGTTTTCCGCCGGGCGAGGCCCGTAGAACCACGATGGTTTTGAAGACCCTGTCGGGGTCAACGCCCAGGCGGCGAGCGGTTTCGAGCGCGCCCAGCTTTTCGGCGGGCAGCTCGAAGGCGGTATAGCGCACGCGACGCGAATCCAGCAGACGGGTGACGTTGTTAACAACGGGCATGTTATTCTCGGATATAGATGGGGTTGCTGAAGATCCAGCCGCGCTTTTTGCCGAGATAATTGATATAAGCCTCGACGCGGTAAGTGCCAGGTTGGGTGGCAAGGTGCGTACAGAATTCGCGGTTGGTCCAGGTCTTGATGATCTCGCCGTTGCGCAGCAAGCGGCACTCTGTGGCCAGGGGCAGGCGCACTTGCAAAGTGACGCCATCTCCCAGGCGGATATCATCGCCCATCGAAGCAATGGTCTCTTTTCCCTGGGCGGTGAAGCGGAA
>JAEXTI010000430.1 GCA_023406965.1 Chloroflexota bacterium | reverse complement strand
GAAGGCGGCGACGGCTTTGATGACGTTTGGCCGCTGGCCAACGGCGGCATGGCTGCCTTCCGCTACACCGTCCAAGGCGACGACCTGGCCGTTTTTGATGCCCAGGGCAACCTGGATTTGTACATCCCAGAGGCCATCAGTGGCCAAACCGGCGATTCCGAGCTGCGCGGCCGCGTTGCCGCCGACGGTCTGGGCAACCTTTACACGCTGGGCACATTCAATGATCTGGTCTTGATCTACGACGCCGGCGGCAAATACGTCAATCGCTTCGGCGGCGATGGCGACCAGCCCGGTCAGCTCCGTGCCCCCGAGGATGTCGCCATCGACCAGCAGGGTCGCATCTACGTTAGCGACATCAAGGGCATCCAGGTCTTCGACTCCAACGGGCGCTTCCTGGGCCTGATCTCCGACCAGGGTAAAACCGTCTTCGGCCTCTACGTCAACAGCCAGAACCAACTTTTAGCCGCCGCCCGCACCGAAATTCTGGTCTTCGACCTGCCCGACTAACCTGCTCCGCCTCTGGCCCTCTCCCCGCCGCTTCGGCCACCCGTAGGGGTGCCCGGGACAGGGTGAAGGTCTGCTCCCTCCCCCTCTCAGGGGGAGGGCCAGGGTGAGGGTGTATCCATAAAATACCCGGCCAGTTCCGCATCCAATTGCCAGCCGTCGCTGCCCACCGAAAGCGTCCACCACGCTGACACGGCACAGTACACCCCCGCCCAGGCCCTCATCCGCTGGAGGTCAAACCCCAACATCTCGCGGAAGATGTCCAGCCTGCGCGCCATCTGCTTCTGCATCGCCATATCCACGGGTGGCTTTAAGTATGGATTGCGCAACATGGCCCCCACGTCAATCTCTCGCTCGCCAACAATCCCAAACGGATCAATGGCTCGCCACCCCAGTTCATCATCTTGTACCGAAAGCACATTCTCGTGGTGCATGTCGCCGTGCAGCAGCATCTGCTCGCCCGAAGAGGACAGCAGGTCTGCCAGCATCTCCTTAGTCCAATCCACCACGCGCCAAGACAATGGGCATTCCCTGCCCGCGAACTTCGTGCGTATCCGTCGGAAGTTCCGCCCCCAATACGCAAAGGTTTTGAAACCCGGGTTGTCCGCCACCGGCACCCACATGGCTTGCAGCACGCGGGCAATGATGCGGGTGGCCTCGTCATCATCGCTCACTTCCTCTGCCAGAGTTTTGCCGGGGCGAAGCCGCTCCAGCAGCATGGCCCCCTCCCTGGCATTCCCCGCCCACATACGTGCCATGCCGTGCCCGTTGAAGAATCGCAAAGCCTTCACCTGCTGGGTGAAGTCTACACTGGGTACCGCCAACTTCAGCACCGCCTCGCGCCCATCCGCCATCACAGCCGGAGCGCAATAGCTATAACTCAACGAAAAGGGCTCACCCGCACGCACCTTCCAGCGCGTCTCGTACTTCCGTATTCGTTCAAGCAGCCCCTCCAGCCATGCGGCGCCTCTCCCCGGATACGATTCCGTGATGTTCCTGCGAAACACTTCCGGCAGCGCCATCGCCATACCCTAGCACTTCTCCAGAATCACCACGTAATTCGAGCCTTCACTATCCAAAGTCTCCCGGATTCGCCAGCCTGTCCCCTGGACGATTTCCGCCATTTCTTCCTTAGACACCATCAGGTAATCGAACCAGGTGGAGATCGATGTCAAATATCGCACCCGGATGCGTAATTGCCCAGACATGCGCCCTCGCTGCCGGTTGTAAGCGTGATAAGCCAGATGGTACGCCGCCTCAGTGCCGTATGGGTTGTTGCTTTCTGCAATGATACGTGCTTCGGGCGTGGTCATACGGTGCATCTTGCGCAACAGCCATCGCGCCCGCTTGAAGCTGCCCATTAACCCCCAGTTGTTGCCCATCATCACAATGTTGGCAAACATCCCCAATTGCGGTCCAACCTGTGTCACCGACAGCAACCGGGCATCTTTCACCCCGCGCTTCTGGCAAACACCCACCGCCAGCGGTGAGTTATCGATCCCCACCACTTCATAGCCCTGCGCTTCCAGGTGAAGGCCCACACGCCCTGCTCCGCAGCCCACATCCAGCACCCGCCCCGGCACAAGCCGCTGCATCGCCTGCTGTTCATGCGCGCGCCAGTCTTCGTAGGGCGCAAAATAGGTCGGCGGGCCCATCCGTGAAGCCCCGATGAAGCCGTCCTCGCGCTCCACCACCTCATTGGCCTCTCCGCGCACCAGGTAATCCATCAACATTCGCCCAAACGCGTCACGATTCGCCCCATTCAGGGCCACCTGCTTGCTCATCTTCCCTCCCGAATTTGACTGCTGAGGTCAGGGGCTGTGCCCGACCAGAAAATATTCACACAGGAAAGACCTGGCAATGGGTCGAAAGTTAATCCTAGAAAATATCGCTGCGAATTCCCCGCGTCAACGCCATATAGTTGTTGAATGTCATCCACGTCGCCAGGATCGCCCCCCAGATCATGCCTAAGAAGAGTGCTCCGATCACAGCAAGGACGCCCACCCCAATCGAGATCTTCAACGGCGTGCGTTCGTCATAAGGATTCTTCAGCCACAGCCACAGATGGCGCATCACATTGCCCCCATCCAATGGCAGAATGGGAAGCAGGTTGAAAATGCCCCAGGCAATGTTCGCCCACATCATCAGGTTCACAAAAACTTGCAACCAGGCCGGCGTGCCCAATGGCAGCAGCCTGGACAGAAAAAACACTATACCTCCCAAGGCAAAACCCGCAAACGGCCCAGACAGGCTGAGCAAAATCTCCTGCCCGTGGGTCAAAACCGTGTTCCGCGCGCTCACCGTCACCCCGCCCATAGAGCGCAGCTCGATCCACGGAAAACGCCCAAAGCGCGCTGAGATCGCCGCGTGGCCCAGCTCATGGGCTAGCACCGCGATGAATACCACCACCACCCATATCAGGATGTACAACGGGTTGCGCAGGTTCAGGCCCAACAATAAGGCCATGATCCAAAACGTGAAGTGGATGCGCACCGGAAAACCGAAAATTTTAAAATTAATGGTTTGAGTTAAATTCATGCCCCCATTGTATCAAACAAAACCCACAAGAAATATAATACAATCATAAGAAATCGTGCCTCGAGAGGTTTTCCATGGAACAACCCATCCAACGTTTCCCCTTTG
>JAEXTI010000373.1 GCA_023406965.1 Chloroflexota bacterium | reverse complement strand
CGCATTCGCCTCACCAGCAAGGCATCCATCGCGATTTCAACTGTTGCATCCACAGAAGGAGTGATCACGACCACCGTACTCGCCCGTGGTAGCTGCGGTGACTCAGCCTCCACCAACCCCAGGAGCGGTAATTTGCCATCGCACTTCAGGTAAGCCAGGTTCTCCAAAATCTTATTTAGTTGTCGCTCGCCACGCTCCGGCGGCAGCACGGTCACCACTTCACTCGCGCAAACCAGGCCAACCGCCCGCCCACGACGCAAATAATAGCTCGCTATTGAACCGGCTGCGCTGACCCCGTACTCAAACGTATCCGGCGGCAAGGTGACTTTCCGGTCTTCCCGGTTGTATTTCCACAGCCACAATTGGTCAATCCGCTCAGTGATTTCTTCTTCTTTGATCATTGCGTGCACCGATTTGTCGGCATCCAGGAAAATCCACACATCCGCCTGCGGATCTTGCTCATACTCCTTCACCATCAGGCGGTCGCGGCGTGCTGAAGTTGGCCAATGAATGGATCGCAACCCGTCTCCAGGCATATACTCTCGTACGCCTGCCGCTTGCGGGGTTACCTCGGTCGCTTTCTGTAAAATCGCCTTTCCACCAGGAAACTGCCCGCGCGGCGAAGGGAATTTTTCCAAATCCACAACATAGGGGAGCACCAACAATTCCTGTCTCATCGGGATACGTTTCGATCGTATGAATAATCCAAACGGGTCGCCCGATGAAATCACGGTTGGGCCGAGATTAAACTTTCCTCGCCGGTTCAACATGGTATAAGCTGCGTAACTCCGCTGTTGTTTCGGGCCAATGAGCGACAAGACCCGCGAACCAAACCGCCCTGGCATATCCGATTCGTCACGCACCTCCACCCACAAGCGCGCCAGCGGAAGCATATTGAATACCCGGTAGCGTTCCTCGAAAATCTGTCCAACTTGCTGCCTGGAAACACGCGCGTCCCGATACAACGTGAACCCCAGCAATGATGCAGCCGTCCATACCCATGCAACGAAGATCAAGCCCGCAATTAAAATCACCAGGCGGGTTAATATCTCGATCTCAAATTCCAATTGAGCGGGCGGAAACAACGCGCGTGGGATAAACCAGGCTGCCGCCACGGTTAACAGCAACAAGATAAGCACGCCCCAGAAGGTTCGACGGATGGTCATAGAATGCTAGGCTTTGGTCAGCAAGCCGCCCGGAACCGGCAGATTGCCCACGATTTCCTTCACAATCTGCGCCGCCGACAAATTCTTCAAACGAGCCGCCGGGTTGATCACCAACCGGTGGGCCATGATAAACTCCGCCAGCGCCTTAATGTCATCCGGCAGCACGTAATCCCGTCCCTGAATAGCTGCCCGAGCCTGGCTGGCCCGGAACAAACCCAGGCTTCCTCGCGGGCTGGCTCCCAGGTACACATCCACATTATCCCGCGATGCACGGGTCATCTCCACAATGTAACGCTTGACGGGGCCAGACACATACACCTGTTTGACGGCTTCTTGCATCGCCTGCAATTCTTCTAGTGAAATTACCGGCTCCAGGGTCTCGATGGGGTGTTGGAACTGCTGGTCGCCCATGATTTTGATTTCATCTTCCAACGCAGGGTATCCCAATCGGATTCGCAGCAAAAAGCGGTCCAACTGCGCTTCTGGCAGCGGGAAGGTACCTTCGTACTCGATCGGGTTCTGTGTGCCAAGCACCATAAAAGGCGCAGGCATCGGGTGTGTTATACCGTCCACCGTTACCTGCCGCTCCTCCATGGCCTCCAGCAGCGCTGACTGAGTCTTGGGAGTGGCCCGGTTGATTTCATCCGCCAGCACAATCTGAGCCATGATCGGCCCCGCCCGGTATTCAAAATCCCGAGTCTGCTGGTTGAAGATAGATACGCCGGTCACGTCACTCGGCAGCATATCGGGCGTGAACTGGATCCGGTTGAATGTGCATCCCAGCGATTTCGCCAAACTCCGCGCCAGCATTGTTTTACCTACGCCTGGCACATCCTCGATCAATATATGACCCTGGCACAACAACCCGATCACCGTCAATTCCAACACAGAGCGCTTGCCCACAATCACTTGCTCGAGGTTGTTCATCAGTTTCTGGCCAAAACTTTGAATATCAGATACGGTCAAGTTCTTTGAAGCAGTGTCCATTCGTCAGGCTCCGTGGTCGAAGAGATATTGTATTTATCCTAAAATTCTTAGAGAGGTCGTGAATTTTCGGATAGGTTCTTATGATTTGCGATGAGAGATGCGTCCCAGCCGGCCAGTTTTCCATGCCAGCAGGATGATCCCTACTAGTATACTCAACAATAGTCCAAACACAAAGGAATTCGGTCGGTAAACTAACTCCACCATATGTTGTCCCGCAGGCACTTCAATTCCTACAAATAGGTAATTCGCATGGAGTAGCGCTGTCTTATTTCCATCCACCCTGGCAATCCAACCCGGATACCATGTTTGCGATACCATCAACCAGCCCGGCGCATCCGCAGTTACCTCAATCGTCTTTCGGTTGGGCTTCCACCCTTGCTCAGAGATCTGCGCTCCCCCCTCCGTTGAGCAGGGTTGGCTTGCATTGGGAACGCTCACTTCCACCACAATGCGCTCGCTGTGCTCGCCCTGCTCCATAACAGCCAGCGCTGTGTCGGCATCGTTCACGGTCAGCACGCACCGGTACCACCAATACCGCTTTCCACCATCCACGGCACTAAACCGGACCCCGCCCGCAACGCTAGCATCGATCTGTTCGACAAAACGAACATTCATCCAGGCCAACCATTGCCGCCAGATAGGCGTATCCAAGCCTTGCAACCTGGCTATCCACTCAGAATACCGCCCAGGGAGCAAGGGGTCAAAATTATTCGCCGAGGCTACCCGGTCGATGATGCCGACATTTGGCAGAATCGTCTCCCGCAAGTTGCGCCAGTCTTCTATCGCCGAAAAATCCTTGAAGCGAAAGAATCTTTTGAACTTAATATCATCCAGTTCTACATCACTGATGAACAACCGCCCATCACCCAAACCCTCTTTCATCTCCCGAACCTGTGCGGTAGATTCCCCATAGAGACTGAGGCTGGTCGTTGGGTTGAGCATCCATCCCGCCACCAGCAAATCCGCCGCCAGCCACAAGATCACCCCAATGTTCCACAGTTGCTTTTTACCGTGTTTTTCCGCTAGCGGGATGAGCAGCGTGAACAGACCCGTGCCCAGCGCCCACCCACCAGCCAGTGCCGTCGCCCTGATGAACGTCAACTGCACATCTCCCATGGTCTGCCAGGCAATTCCCGCCCCCAAAGTCACTGCGAACATTCCTGCTGTCCCCAATCGCAGCCAGTATAGACCGCGTTTCTCAGGGCAGCGCCAGCGATCTGCCCCCAACCCACCCAACACCGTTAGACCAAAGGTTGCCCAAATCAGATATCGGGCAGGAGCCTGGAACATATCAAAAGTCGGCACATGCTGGAACAAAAATGGAAACACGGGCGTGTTTTTTCCTAACGCCAGCACAAACGAGATGATCACAATCCCCCACATCAACGCCATTACCCCTCGGCCTTGGCTGCTTGGCGCCGACACTCTCCTACGTTTCAGCATTGCAGGGATGGTTGAAAACGCAAGCAGTAATACGGGCACACCCAGGTAAGCGTGATCTTCCCAGAAGCTGGCGTACCCCCAATAGTCTCCAGTTCCTGGGTTTCCAAAGAAATCTGGCGCAGCCATGGTGATGAAACGCCACGGCCAAAACGAATAGGTCATAGCAAAGTCGTAATCCACTTCGTCGGATCTTTGCGACTGCATCAAGTATTCTGCGGTCGGCGTTAATTGAATGCCCGCAAATCCTGCCGCCAGGATACCTGCGATCGCCAGGCGCAGCACTGCCGGCGCCACTTTGCGCCAGCCGCCCCGCAATGCTCCTACCAGCACCCATATCGCGGTTATAAGGATCGAATACCAGGCCAGTTGAGCATGACCTGCCAGCAACTGCATCCCCAGGGCCAACACCAGTTTGACCGAAAGATTGGGCTGTTGCTCTACATCTGCTCTACCCGCTGGACTGGCAATCTCATCCGCATAGCGAATGATCCACGGCAGCCACGCTGCAACCCACACCATGCTGAAGAATTCTAGCCTGCCCACCAGATAGCCACTCAACCCAAACGCCAGCCCACTAACCGCCTGGGCCAATTCACCCGCCCCAAGCCGGCGCAGCAGCGCAACCATTCCCAGTCCGCCCCAAACCAAATGTACTGCTGCCAGCAATGTATAGCCCCAGGCAACGCCCTTGGCGCCACTTATCGCCGCGAAGATCAATAAAATCCAGTTCGGCGGGTAGAATAATGCGCTTTGATAATTGGCAGCCAGAGGCGCCCCCATCCCGTTGAAGTCGTTCCACAACGGTAGCGAGCCAACACGAATCTGCTCCCAGGCCTCCACCCACCACGGCACAAATTGCAGCGATGGAGTTCCCCAAAACAGCGTCTGCCCGCCGAGCAGCGCTCCACCCAGCAGGATCAACGGCCCTACTATAACCGAGATCACAGGAAGCGAGAAACGCTTCACCCTAACGCTCCACCTGGAAAACTTTCCATTGCTCATTGCTATACACCAGTGTCAAGAATTCAGAAAGCTCAGGTACCCAGCGGATTTTCGGGAAATTAACTATCTCAAGAATCACATAGTCAACGCCAAATTGATCTAGCAGTTCTTTCCGCTCAAGGTCTGTTGTCTCCAGTTCAGCAAAGGCTTCCACCCTCGGGCGGATTTCCGCCAACCGCACGCTTTCCGGTCCGTGCCCGATCAACGTGGTCACCGGCGTCCAGGCAGGCAACTCGTTTGAAACCTCATAGCTTGCCAGCACAACCGCTCCCTTAGAAGCAATTTCTGACAGAAAATCCAGCATTTCCACTTCCGCTGCTGGAACAAATAAGGGTCGGGCCGGTTGAGTCACCCCAATCAACCCGCCCAGGAACAAAATCAACGAAGATAACATTCCCGCCGCCAGCAGCCCCGTTCCTACTTTTTGCCCAACCGGCTTCCACTGGTTTATCCCCAGTAGGGCCAGGAGAACGAACGCCACCCAAACGCCCTCCGGCAACCTGCGCTGCAAATTATAAGGCGCATAAGCCAGCACTGGGAAAATAGCCACCCAGGTCACCAGCAACATAGTTTCCCATTCCATCTTGCGCACCAGACGCCACATCGCGCTCACTCCCAGGATGAACGCAACGCCAAAAGCCAACAAGTAATCGGTAAATGGGGGTGAGGTGATGATGTTTTGAGTCTGCCAGTTCTTCAAGAAAGCATCGACCTGGAACGAAAGAAAGGTATAAACCACTATTGGCATCGATACCAAACCCATGCCAACAGCCTTAAGCAGATAGCTTCGCCAGGTTCTCCAATCCAGCCGCTTCAAAGCACACCCCACCACTCCACCGGCAAGGTGCGCCCCGGCAATTGCCCAGGCCACCACCACCGTCAACGGTTGCATGAATCCCAACCCCAACCACCACAGGCCCGCAAGCAGGCCCCGCTGAAATGGCCGCGCATCATCTTTGGCCCGAATGTAGGCGCTCAAGCCTAGCAAAAGCATTCCCCGCCCGGCAGCCAGATGTGGCAGCGCTAACACCGAGAGGAATCCAAAGGTTTCCGGCGAATAGAACTCCAACGCCAGCCGATCTCCCCACAAACTTCCCAGCCCCAACACCGAGAGGAATCCCAGCCCGCCGCCCGCTGTCGCCAGCACCACCGCCCATCTGCGCCAGCGAATTTTCTGCAAGAATTGAGCGATAAACACATAACTGCCGTAGATATACAAGAAGCCACCGGCGATGCGGAATGCATGAAACAAGGCTACCAATTGTTCGTGCGCCCCCGGAGGTGACACCAACTTACCCAATAAAATATATGGTAAGAATGCTAAAAATCCATCCTGCTCAAAAGGCGTATAGGGGGTCCGGAACAGCCAGTCTCCACTGCTTCCCAGCATCATCTTCGCGAGATAGGAGTTGCCATCCTCAGCAGCGATGAGCAGGCCCGAATAGCGCCACTCCTCTCCCGCAGCGAAATACCCAAGCACATAAGGCAGCATCGTCACCAGCATAAAAATACCGGCAAACCGCAGCACCCATTTCCGCTCCCCGCCGTCAATCATTTCCGCCTCCCCACCCATAAACCGATCATCACCGCCAACGACAACAGGCTGACGACCAAACCCGTATACACCGAAGTCGGTCTGAACCCCATTTCGACTGTATGAGTGCCCGCTTCAAGCTCCACGCCGCGCAGCAGGTCGCCTACCACAATCAACTCACGTTCTTTTCCGTCTACACGCAATTTCCAGTCGGGATAGGCCACTTCGCTCACCACCAACAAGCCCGGCCCTTCCGCCTGAATTTGAAGCTTGTTCGCTGTTTTCGTCACGTTCGCCGGACGAGAAACATCCTCGCCCAGCGGGGCGTCCGTTGACTGCACCCATGCCCGTGGTTGAACAAACCGGTTTCGATACACCCGCGTGTCGCCAACTCGATCCAACAACTCCAGCCCTTCAGCGTCCACATCGAACTCGGCTGCCACAAAGGCAACATTCAATACCCCCAACAACCTTGCATTGGGTACTGCCTGACGGTTCGCCTCAGTGAAATCTCCGTCGGCAAACGGCGGCATGGTCACACTGTATCCCGCCTGCTCAACCCCGGTGGCCTGCTCCATGAAATTCACGTATTCCATCAACTGCAAGGGGTCAACGCCATCAGCTAACTCCAGTCCATTCACAGCCGCCACCTGTTGGGGAACACTGTAGGAGGGTGAATACACCCGGAATAAGCTCAATGGAGCGCTTTGTGTCTTTATAAGCTGTACAATTGCATCGCCAGCCCGTGTCACCGCTTGTTTCGACTCAAACGCCAACCCTGTCAGGCTCACCCCACACAGGTCGATTATCAGAAAAGAAATTCCAAATCCAATCCAACCGCTCCCCACCGGTTTCTTGATCGCCTGTCCAATCCAAATCATCGCCAGCACCAATCCCACGCCGCTCCATACGAATCGCCAGGGGAACTCTCCGCTTGCCAATCCAACCGTTACACCCAGCAAGACTACGATTGCCGCCAATCCTGTCAGCGCCAGGTTGGGGTTCCATTTTCCCAATCGTATGCCCTCGCCACGAGCCTCGATTAATGTATGCACTACCCAGGCCAGAGCTGCGGCGAAACCCATTCCAGTCAGAAAAATCATTCGCGCTGGCACGCGCACCATGTTGAACCCTGGGAGCCGCGCCAGCAAGTTCATCCCCGGCATCACTTCTCCCAAAGCAAACAACACCCCAAACAGCGCTACCCCTAACCAGAAAGCACTCTTGCGTCGAGCAATCGGCAGCCAAAGCGCAAACAACACCCCCGCCAGCACCAGCACGCCCGGATACACAACCCCCTCCACACTCGATCCGCTATCTGGAATGACCAACCCCAACAATCGTTCCGGTGGTAGCGAGTACGCAAGCACATCTTCCGTTCCCATCGAGTTGCGCGTGGAAAGCCGGCTGTATTCCAACAGTGGCAACAATAAACTAGCTGCAAGTCCCGCCGCCAGTATGCCACAAGCCGCAGTCCACCCCAACTTCATCGCCAGTGTTTTCCAGCCTTGCCACTTCTCACTCAAGAATCGGTAGCCAATCCAAAGCAACCCCGCAGGAATCAACCAGCGCGGATCAGCCAAAGCGATAGCGCCTAACACCACTCCAGGCAGCAACTGCCAAAAGGATCCTTCTCGTCTCGTTTTACGCTCAGCCAGCAGCAGCCAGGGCGTCCACGAGACCGCATAAACCAGCGTAAGGTGTCCTGCCGCCCAATGGGTAGCCAGCTTGGGCATCGCTTCGAAAGCTACTGCGCCCATCAGCGCCGCAGCACGGCCAACTCCTTCCTGGCGCATCAGCCAATACATGCCCACCCCGCCGAATATCATGTGCAGCATAGCCACCAAATTCAGCCCGAAAGGCAGGGGTAACAGTAGCGCCAACCACTGCGGCGGGTAGAACAGGCTCGCTAATGGATTCGCAGCCAGCGGAAACCCGCTCAGGATTGTGTTCGACCATAGTGGAATCTGACCGCTTTCACGGATGGTTGTCTGGATGAAGTACGCCAAGGGATAATGGCTGATGGCGATGTCATTGAATTTTGTGCCCTGGATGAAGGTGAATCCACCCACGCCCGGCAAAAATATGAGTACCGGGAGGATAAAAACGAACCACCAGCCATATCGCTTCGCCCAATGGATCATGGCTGCGTTCATTCGGAGCTCACAGCAAAAATCTGTACGCCGCCCACATCATATACCAGCGAATGTGAACTCAAATTCGGAGGTGTACCCAAACCCACCTCCCTTGGGCCGCGAATTAAATATGCCACTTGCCGCTCTCGAAGATACACTTCGCCGTCCTCAACGCTCATCTCTCCCGACAAGTATCGAGACAACGATTGCTCTTCATCTTCCGCGTTCACCGTTTCAAAAGGGTGCCCGTAGACCGTTCTCCGCCCCGTCCAGGCAGGCACATACATCCCCATTTCGGGCGATGCAAGCAAAACTGCCTCTTTGCTTGTTTCTTCTCGCACCCAAACCAAAGCATCCCGTTCCGCGACGGTCAAAAACAGCTTACTTGTGTCTTTCCCCACCACGCCCATGGTTGTGATTAGCAACATCATCAGGTTTGTAAGCACACTTGCAACCACCAGCCCGGGCCACACCCCTCTCAAGCGAGGCTTATTCATCGACCACAACCACTCCACAGCAAACACCGCCAACCCGGCCATTGGCACATAGATCCCGGTCATGAACCGGCGCTGTAAGCTAATTGGCAGATAAATCAACAACAACCCTGCCACCCCCCATCCGATCAACACCCGCCTGCCCGGCACTTCTCGTTCTTTCCACAACCGGTAAACTCCAACGATCGCCAGCAGCAAGGCCGGCGATAAAGACAAAAGCAAATCCCACATCGGCGGCGCTGGTGTTAAATTCTGCGCATCCCACTGCGCCAGAACCGGATCACGCCGAATGGCCCAAAACTGGTACACCAGCCAGGGACCACCCAATGCCATGCTCCATACCAGCCCGCCCAGCTTCCACTTCCGTTCTTCCAACCAGGTCCAGGCCACCTCCAGGCTCATCACGACAGCCACAATGACCACGCCAAACGGCTGAACGATGGACAGCAACAGCCCCAGGATCAACCTCAGCCAGGGTCGCCTGGCCAGCAAGGTACCTTCTTCTGGCTGGATCAGCCACAAGACCAGCGCCAGACCCAATGGAAAATGTGGGTTGAGGAACATGGACAGGTAAGGATATCCCTCTGCCACCCACACATCCGCCAGCAAGTATCCCCCAAACAAAACCAGCACCCCCAACCCGCCGCCAACCATCGCCAGTGTAAACGCGCGCTCCGCCATGCGTTGGTTTTCTCCAAACACCTGACCAAAGAATCGCGCTACCGCAAAGAATAACCCCACACTAGCCAGGATTCGAGCCACATGGAAAACCACAACCACAGGCAGCCCAACCAAACGCGCCAGGTGCCCCAGCAAAATGTAAAACAGAAACAAGAATGCTCCACCGTCGGAATTTGCCGAGTACAGCAGACGGAACTCCCACTCTCCCACCCAACCCAACTGCATCTTGGCCAGGTATGAATTTCCGTCGATTGGATTCAATACAAAGCCGCCGAAGATCAGACCATCCGAACCGCGCATCCGCGCCGCTCCGAATGGAATAATCTGCACTACCAATACCAGGATGAGGAGAAACCAGAATCTTCTTCGGGAAACCATATCTCCAACGAGTATACTTGAGATTAATAGGCCTAGCAACCAGAACCGGGCCCTGAAATGCCTTGTCTTGATTGTCAAGCAACCCTATAATCAGTATATGAATCAGTCAGCTCATTTATATCTTCTCCAGAAACTGGACACACAACTAGATCAGATTCACGCTCGCGTCTCCGAGATCGACAGGCTTCTTTCCGAAGACGAGCGTGTCCGCG
>JAEXTI010000362.1 GCA_023406965.1 Chloroflexota bacterium | reverse complement strand
TTTTTGGTTTCAATCTTTTGTTTGGGCTACTGGGAAGCGCTGTACTGGTTTTCACCCATAGTGAACTACTGCTCATGCCGCTGGTAATGAGCTGGCTGGCGCCGATGACATTCTTGTGTGGGCTGGCATTCTTTTTGTCCATCGCAACCGCTGACCCGCTCCTGGCGTCAGGCAGCAGTTTGTTAATATGGCTAGTCCATCTTTTGCTGCGCCAGGCCGAAGGCTTGAACGACTTCTTCCGGCTGGCTTCCCTCCCCGGCCTCTCGGACCCGGCCTCCCGCCCTTTGCTATTATTGGCTGCCTCGCTGCTGGTGGGGACTGCGTTGTGGCTGCTGGAATTGCGCAGCCAGCACGAAAGGAAGCTCCAATGAAACCGCTTCTATTCCTGATCGGATTCATGTCGCACACCCCAAACACTTTTTTGCTGATACAGGTGGTTGCGGGACTTTTGGCGCTGATCGCAGCTCTTAGCCTGGGTTGGATGTTCAATAGCTGGCGAAAAACACCGCATTGGGCAGCCTGGCGGGCTGCCTTCAGGCACATGGGATGGATGCCGCTTGCCGCTTTGGTGGTCGTTGGCGGGCTGAGCGCAACAGCAACCTATGCGGTAGATGATCCATTTTTGCGCGGCGGCGTAGTGACGGTGCTGGTTCCCCTGTTCATGGCTTTGCAGGCTGCCGCAGCGTTTTCTCCAGATGACGAGTCTGCCCTGGAAATGACTCTGGCAGCCCCGCGCCCCATTTCCTGGCTGATCGTGGAACGTCTGGCTGCAATTGGCCTCACTTACTCCCTGATCGCCCTGGTTGGGGGTGGCATCATCATGCTCAGGCAGCCCGATTTGCTTTCCACAACATCCCTACCCGAACTGTTGCTTGCCTGGGCGGCTCCGGCGTTCTTCCTGACAGGAGTTGGAGTCTATGTGACACTGCGCTCCCGGATGGTGGCATTTGGGGTGGTTATTGTCATCGTCGTCTGGGTGATCTTCGGCCTATTCGGGAGGTTTCTCCTCCCAGGGCTGCCGCTTCCCGCGCCACTCAATTGGATCCAACCTTACCTCTGGCCTGTGCACATATTTTTAACACCGCAAGACCTGCCAGCTCCCTCTTACGAGGTGAACCGACTGTTCCTGAGCAGTACTGGGATCGTGCTCCTGCTGGCGGCGGTCTGCTCGGTGCGCAACACGGAGAGCATTTTGCTCAGCTTCAAAACTCGCAGTCGCAAGAACAGCCAGGATACGCCTGACCGTCCAACAGCAGGAAAGACTCGCCGGGTTCTTAACCCGGTCCCGGTTCGACCGCAAGCCCTCGCGCAAATCGCCGGTATCGCCATGACGGAATTTCGATTGCTGTGGCGTCAGCGCGTCATGAAAGTATTTGCGATCGCTCAGATTGCGCTGTTCTTGTTCCTGGTTCTGGTCAACATGTCCAGTGATGTGGGCGATGCGTCGGCTTTGATCGAGAAGCTGTCAAAACAACAGGCCAGCGTTATCTACGGCGAATTACTCGTTTCCATGATGGCTTCTTTTACGCTGGCGATGGTGCTTTGGGTCTATCCGCTTCTGGTGGCAAATCAGGTGCCGTATGACCGGCGCAGTGGAATGACCGAAATGCTGCAAGCCTTACCGTTGAGCGACTCTGCATATCTGGCCGGAAAAGTGTTGGGGGCAACACTGGCGGGAGCCTCTACGCTTGCCATCAATGCCATCACCTACTCCCTGGTCTGGTTTGTGAAAGAAGGGCCGTTCTATCCGGTTCCGCTGGTCAGCATGCTGACTTTGGCGCTGTTGTTGCTGTTGGTTGCCACCACTCAGGGTGTCTTGTTAGGCGCGACCCAAGACAATGCAAAAAGAGCGTTAGCAATTGTACTGGTGGTCATGCTGGTCCCAGAATTTCTTCAAGCCATTCCACTGGTAAAGCAGGTACTGCCAGGCAGCACAGATTTCTTCAACCTCCCATTGCAATCCTCATTACAAGCAATGACCATCATGCCGCCCATCCGACGGAACTTTGATCCATTAGAAGGGCACCTTTTTACCCTCTACAGCGGGCTGGTTCTTAAAACGTTCGCGATTGCATGTTTTGTCTGGGCCTGGCGCAGATCGAGAATGATCCTTGGAGGCAAACTGTTATGATCTCTGTGAACCAACTGACCAAAACCTACAGCGGCGGCATTCAAGCGTTGTGCGGCATCGATCTTGAGATCGGGCAAGGCATGTTTGGCCTGCTCGGCCCCAACGGCGCCGGCAAAACCACCTTGATGCGCATTATTGCCGGGTTGATCAAACCAAGCAGCGGAGTTGTGACAGTTTTTGGGCACGAACTCACCGGTTCAGGCAAACAGGCCGTCCAATCCATGTTAGGTTACCTGCCGCAAGAGTTCAATTTATACCCTCACCTCTCTGCACCCGAGTTCCTGGATTACATGGGCATTCTCAAAGGGATCACCGATGCGCGTGCGCGCCGTTACCAGGTGGAAGAAATCCTTGAACTGGTGCGCTTGAAAGATGCAGGAAAGCGCCCCTTGAAGACCTTCAGCGGGGGAATGAAACGGCGAGTGGGCATTGCTCAGGCCTTGTTGGGCAGCCCCAAGCTGTTGATCGTAGACGAGCCAACCGTGGGCCTTGACCCGGAAGAGCGGGTGCGTATTCGCAACCTGCTGTCAGATATCGCCGTCAAAGGAATTGTGCTGCTTTCCACCCATGTCATCGAAGATATCGGGCATAGTTGCAGCGACCTGGCCATCATACATCATGGACGGGTTTTGTTCCACGGCCAACCCGTCGATCTGATCGAGCGAGCTCGCGGGCAGGTATGGGCAATCCAGACTCAAGGCGATGCCCCGGGCGACGGGTTGAGCATCGTCAGCACCCTACAATTGAAAGACAGCACCCAATACCGTGTGCTAGGCCAACCCCCAGACTATTACCAGGCCCAACCGCTTGAACCAGGTCTGGAGGATGGGTACATGATGATGATGTCGGAGTTTTCTGGGATTAAGTAGGTCAAGGCACTAACTTCTTCCCTGCGAATGAGTTACGATTCATAGAGCTAAATCCCACAAATGAAGCCACGCTACAGGCTATATTTCACTCAGCGCGGCCTTTCTCTTCCAGCCACTTTTGAATCACTGGTCGCACCGGCGGGCTAATCTGCTCCAGGCGAATCTCGTTTTTCGCAAAGAAACACAAGCGCAGACTTTCCTCGTTATTCTCCGCCAATCTGCCCCGATACTTTCTACATATAAATACTACCGACACGTTGTGTACCTCGTCCCCATTTGGATAGCGGTAAAAGAACTGTGGGCCAGAAAACACGCCAAACATGTTCAATTCCCCGAGTTCCAGACCGGTCTCTTCCCGCGTTTCACGGATCGCCGTCTCTTCGACGCTTTCACCCAACTCAGTGGCCCCGCCCGGAATGCCCCATTGATGATTGTCTGGGCGCAAATTCATCAGCAACCGCCCTTGCTCATCAATGACCAATACAGCAGCGCCAACCAGCAAAATCGGGCGGCTGCCTATATGTTTTCGCAAATCTTGTATGTATCCCATAAAAATAGATCCCGGAATAACCCCTTGAGTAGCATAAAAACCCATTCCTACAAATTTCCCGCTTTCGCAATCCCACCATCCCATTCATCATACTCAGGATCATTCAAAAGGGAAATAGGTGGCTGGAAGGCTTCCTTACAAACAACTATCATGATTCCTCAAACTGAAACGCAACTGCAATCAAATAACTTAGAAACCTAAAATATACTAAAAGCATACCAAAACACATCAATTAAGGCCGTGCTTATACAGCATATGCGCTCTTGCAATACAACAGCTTGATTACAAAAATCTTCCCTGATTTGTAACCAGCTTCACAAGGAGCTTAACATGATTAATCGGAAATCTCCAACCTCAAATCCGCAGCCAGGCCGATTTTCAAACCTGCCTCGAGCAACATATCTCCGCCAGTTTGCAATCATCCTGGCCCTGTTAGTATGGGCGCTTGGCGCCCCTATCCATACGGTTAGCGCTGCATCCACCAGCCTGGAAGCTTCCGCCGATACATTCATGAAAGCCGAAAGTGCCTCCACCTATAATTATGGCGCATCCACCACCCTGGAAGCTAATCCATATACAAATGCGTCGGATACATACCGAGGCATGCTGCTTCGTTGGGATACCTCAACCATTCCATCCAGCGCGACGGTTACCGCAGCCAGTATCACATTCCACATAACCGACAGATCCAATAATGCGTATGGCTTGTACAATCTGAGAAGAAGCTGGATTGAAGGCAGCAATAATGGCGCTGCCGGCACAGGTTCGTCCTGGGATTTCTATGGATCCACCAGCGGGGCCGGCAGTTGGGGAACTGCAGGAGCACGAAACACCACATCAGATCGTTACAATACTAATCTTTGGAATGCAAACGCGTCCAATTTTAATTCAACCGGCTCAGTCACAATCCCGTTAAACGCAAATGGCATCGCGGTAGTCCAGGGTTGGATCTCAGGATCATCTACCAACTTTGGTCTAACACTTCAGAATTACTCGGGCACTAGTCACGACCTGTTAGTTGTGGCTTCGCGAGAAAACGCCTCTTATCCGGGGCCAACGCTGAATCTAATTTTTAATTCCGCCCCCTATATTGGCGTCACAAACACACCGGGGTATTTCTCGACCCAGCCAGGAACAGCTTCAGATCCACAAATTTATTCGGTGTTCGGCTATAGCCTGACCAACAGCGTTGCCATAAATGCGCCCACCGGTTTTGAGTTGTCACTGGATGGGAATACGTACGCTTCTAGCATAACGCTCACTCCCTTGGGAAATGGAAACCTACCAAGCACGCCGGTCTATGTTCGATTGACGAACCCAATCTGGGGACTGTACATAGGCGATATCACCCACACCAGTACCGGCGCTGCAACTGTGAATATGTCCGTGAGTGGTAGAGTCTCATCCACATTGGTTTGTTCGACAACCAGCCTTACTGCCACAGAAGACACCTATTTGATGAATTCCAATCCCAATAGCAATTATGGAGGTTGGGGTTTCGTCAGGGCCGCTAACAATGAAGATAGCATGCAAAGAGGGATGTTGCTAAAATGGAATGTAAGTAGCATCCCAACGAACACGGTCATTGCTCGAGCAAGCATGAACGTCGATGTAAGTCATACTTCAGCCGAATCGTACAATTTATACAATATGCGCCGAAGTTGGATTGAAGGCACATCGAGTTCCGAGACAAGTTACTCTAGCGCGACCTGGAACAATTATAACGGGACCAATAGCTGGGGGACGGGGGGCGCCGCGGATACTACTTTGGACCGCTATTCAACCAATCTGTGGAATGCGGGCTCGACAACCTTCTCTGCACTTGGCAGTACAACGGTGGATTTGAATTCCAATGGAGTCCAGGTTGTCCAGGGTTGGGTTAATGGCTCGGTCACCAATTACGGATTGACTGTGCAGAATTATTCGACCGTTTTGGGAAGTGAGTATCTTGAAATTGCGTCAACGGAAAACACCAGCAAACCTGGTCCAAAGCTAAATATTGAATACTGTTACACGATTTCCAATCCTACTACCCTTTCTATCGTAGCCTCTGCTGGCGAACACGGAACCATCACCCCCTCTGGGCCAACTACCGTTGCTCATCACGGCAACCAGACTTTCTCCATCAGTCCAACCACCGGATACCACATCGCCGAT
>JAEXTI010000361.1 GCA_023406965.1 Chloroflexota bacterium | reverse complement strand
CCCCAATTCTCGGTGGAAAACGCATAAATGGTCAGATACTTGACGCCGAATTCTACGCTGGCGCGGATGACGCGGCGCAAATTCTCGGTGCCTGCTTTATGGCCTGCCAGGCGCGGCAGCCCGCGCTTTTTGGCCCACCGACCATTCCCGTCCATAATGATGGCTACGTGGGTAGGAATCTTGGTCAGGGCTATCTTTTCGTCTTTGGGTGTCATGGGTTATCCGGAGGAATTACACCTCCATGATTTCTTTTTCCTTGCGTTGACCGATGAAGTCGGTTTCTTGAATGAACTTGTCGGTCAGTTTCTGCAGTTCTTCTTCGGCCTTCTTCAGATCGTCTTCCGAGATCATTTTCTCTTTTTCAAACTCTCGCAAATCCTTGATTAAGTCGCGGCGCACGTTTCGCACAGCCACCCGGCAATCTTCCAAACGGGTGTGGACAATTTTCACCAGGTCGCGGCGGCGCTCTTCGGTCAGCGGAGGGATGGTCAGCCGGATGACCTTGCCGTCATTATTGGGGGTGAGGCCCAGGTCAGAGGCCAGGATGGCCCGCTCGATGGCTTTGAGCCCGGTGGAGTCGAATGGTCGGATCATGAGGATGCGCGGCTCGGGCACGCTGGTAGTTGCCAGTTGGATCAACGGCGTGGGCGCGCCGTAGTACTCAACTTGAAGTCGTTCCACCAGGGCGGGGCTGGCTCGCCCGGTGCGGATTGCGCCCAAATCTTCTTCCAGGGTTTGAATGGCGCCTTTCATGCGCGTTTCAGCTTCTTTGAGGGTTTCCTTAATCACAGCGGCCTCCTATATGAAAGGATCATCCCACCCAGCACCCATCATCGCCGCGGTGGTTTGCTTAAGCATACCTTAAATTGTAAAAATCCGCTACTTGGCTTTAAGGCCACTCTAGGGTAAACGTATCATCGATATTTGTTCTAGAAATCTCTTGTCCTTTCGCCATATGGTGGGTATTTCCCCCACCCTACCTGCTACGCGACCCGGCAACCAAGATTCTGGATCATCAAGACGCTTAGCCGGGGAGGAAAAGAATTCTGCAAAAGTGAGGGGGTGAAAGCCCCTCACTTTTGCGAAATCTTTCTCCCCTCCCCGCTCATAAACTGAATTTTCCGAGTTGTTTGGCAGCGGGGAGGGGTGGGGGTAGGGCCCCAAGAAAAAAATGTGAAAGATGGCAGTGTCAAAGTTGTTTGGTTTTCTAAAATCGTGGAATATCTGACATAAGATGCGTTTACCCTGAAGTCCTCACTGCAAATTGCTGTTGTGGGTCCCGCTTTTAAATCAAGCAGCGTGCGCAAAGCACACGCTGCTAATTGAACGGTCGAAATTTATGAAAAGCTGGGCGCAGGCCTAGCTCAATGCGCGCTCGCCCTTGCGTCCCATCGCTTCGGCAACCACCAGGAAATCGGTGGCAGAGATCATTCCCACCACCATTCCAGCGCTATTCACGACCGGGATGTGGTGGATTTTCTTTTCGTGCATCAACTTGGCACAATCGGCAATTGGCATATCCGGCGGCACGGAGATGACCGGGCTGGTCATGATTTCGGATACCTTGACCTGGGCCGGGTCCCGCTCGGCGGCAACGATCTTGTCACAAATATCGGTGGAGGTAATGATGCCATACTCCGGGTTATTGGGGCTCTTGTTCACGATCAGGCTGTTGATGTAGCGGCGGCGCATGGTCGCCAGGGCATCGGTCACGGGGATTTCCGGATCGACGAAGACAACCAGGTCAATCATCCAATCACGCACAGTGAACTGCATACGACACGCTCCTTTTGAGTCTGAAATGGGTGAATAGGCTCGTTCAGGTGTCTTCAGTATAGCAAAAAGGCCGACGATATTGCAAGTTATCCCCAACGGTTCCCGGATTTGAGTACAATATCTCTATCCTTGACTTAACTGCTCAGGGGTGAGGAAAACCTTTTCCACTTCTGGCTGACTAGTAACTCCGTGACCGGGGAGGAATTATCCATGAGCGATCATCAGGCAGTCATCGATGCGTTGAAAACAGCGGTGGAAGCCGCGCCGGGTAACCAGGCTTTGCGCGTCCACCTGGCCGGGTTGTTGCTGGAGGCCGGGCAGTTTGAGGATGCTATTACCCATTTTCGCAAGGCGCTGGACGCCGCGCCCACCGACTCCGAACTTAAGGCCGCCCTGGCGGAATCCTACCTGGGCACGGGCAAAGCCGATGTGACTCGCGTGGTGCTGGACGACCTGATGCGCTCCAACGGCGCTGCCCCGTCAGCTTTGCTGCGCGCGGCTCGCCTGTACCTGCGCCTGGAGAGCCTGCCCGAAGCCGCTCACGCCTATCATCAAGCGCTGGTGGGCGATCCCTCTCTGACAGACCCAGACCTGGAAGATCAAGTCGGGAACATGCCGCTGGAGGCACACCCACCGGAGAAAACCGAGCCCCAGCGCCTGACCGTTATCTCTACCGAGGAAGACGGCGGCCCGCTGATCGAGGTCGAGCGCCCGCGTATCACCTTCAAAGATGTGGGCGGGATGGAAGCGGTTAAAGAAGAAATCCGCATGAAGATCATCTACCCGCTCAGCAACCCCGATTTGTTCCGTGCTTACGGCAAGCCTATTGGGGGCGGAATTTTAATGTACGGCCCGCCCGGTTGCGGCAAGACTTACCTGGCCCGGGCCACCGCCGGAGAGGTGCAGGCAAACTTCATTTCTATCGGTCTGCATGAGGTTCTGGATATGTACATCGGGCAGAGCGAGCAAAACCTGCACCGCGTCTTTGAAGCGGCC
Source organism: Chloroflexota bacterium (assembly GCA_023406965.1). The sequence goes on along the minus strand of JAEXTI010000361.1, from coordinate 1,678 downwards.
CGCCGGCAGGCTCCTTGTGTGCTGTTCTTTGACGAGGTGGACGCGCTGGGCGCCAACCGCGCCGACATGCGCCATAACGCCCTGCGCCAGGTGATCAACCAATTCCTGGCCGAGTTGGATGGCGTGGACACCTCCAATGAAGGGCTGCTGATTCTGGCGGCCACCAATACGCCCTGGTACGTAGATATGGCGTTGCGCCGCCCGGGGCGCTTCGACCGGGTGTTGTTCGTTCCGCCACCCGATACCATCGCTCGCGAGGCTATCCTACGCATCCACATGGCGGGCAAACCCGTTGAACGCATCGATTATGGTCGCCTGGCGCGTGAAACCCGCGAATTCTCCGGCGCCGACTTGCGCGGGCTGGTGGATCGGGCGGTGGAACGCAAGTTGCAAGAAGCTATGCGCACCGGGAAGCCTCTGCCGCTGGCCACTCAAGATTTGTTAGTCACGCTCAAAGAGACTCGCCCCACCACCCGTGAATGGTTCGACTCGGCCCGCAATTACGCCGTGTACGCCAACGAAGGCGGTCTGTACGACGATATCCTGGCGTATCTAAAAATTCGCAAGAACGATTTGCCCCAGGCATGAACAAAAGCGATCCTGCCCAAAACTCCTTTGAGCGTGGCCTGGGCTTATATGAACTACGCCAGTATTCGCTTGCCGAGGAGCAGTTTCGCAAAACGCTGGCTTACGCCCCGCAGTACGCCACGGCCCATGCCTACCTGGCCCTCAGCCTGCTGGCCCAGCATTCCCCGTCCAATCCCCAACCCGCACAATTGCACGAGGCGCTGAGCGAGGCGCGCAAAGCCGCTGCCGCGGCTCCCGACCAGGCCTTTGCGTTCTACGTTTTATCCTGGGCCAGCCTGATAAACGACCGGGAGAACGAAGCCCTGGAGGCGGCCAAAACCGGCATGCGCCTGGAACCCGAGGACACCTGGGGGTATTTGATTTACAGCTCTATTTATATCAATCGCAGCGAATGGGAAAACGCTTTGCGCTCGGCAGAGGCAGGGCTGCGCCTGGATCCCAAGCATGTGGGGCTGCTCAACAAGCGTTCCTATGCGTTGATCATGCTGGATCGCATGGACGAGGCGGAAAACTCGCTATTGTCGGCGCTGTCTCTGGACCCCAACAGCGACACGGCCCATTCGCACCGCGGCTGGCTGGCACTGCACAAGAACGACCGCTCGGCGGCTTTGAAGCACTTCCGCGAAGCGCTGCGCCTGGACCCGCAGTCGGAGGCGGCGCGTAAGGGCTTTTTGACCGCCATGCAGGCCCGCAACCCGCTGTACAACCTGCTGCTGCGTTACTCGCTGTTCACCAGCCGCCTGAGTCGCGAAAACGCGATCAATTTTGCGCTGGCTCTCTCCGGGTTGTATACCGTGCTGCACGTGATGGCCCAGGCTTTCTTTCCCTTCTACCTGATCTACTGGCCGTTTCGCATCTTTTACTCGATTTTCGCCTTTTTCACCTGGACCGCCGACGCTTTCTTCTATCTGCTGCTCGGCCTGAGCCGCTCCGGACGGCTGCTGCTTTCCAAAGACGAAAAGGCAGCCGGGGCAGCCTTCGGCGTGTGCAGCGCGGTGTTCCTGGGCAACGTCATCGGGGCTATCATCCAATGGGAGTGGGGTTTTGCCGCCGGCGCGGTGCTTTCGGTGTTGATGATGCAGCCCGTGGC
>JAEXTI010000306.1 GCA_023406965.1 Chloroflexota bacterium | reverse complement strand
GGAGGCAGGTTCTTGATTTTGCAGGTCCAGCACGATACCAATGCGCCCCTCATAACCGCCATCGCGGAAGACCTGCACGGCGCGCCCGTGGGCCAGATTGAGGTGGTGCACGGCACGGTAAGCCTGGACGATATCCGAGATACCGGGGGCAAAGTGCCCCCAGCCGTAACCCATCATCGATACCACGAAAGGCTCGTTGTGCGTGGCCCACATGGTGACCCGGTCGCCGAGGCGGTCGAACATGACTTTGGCATAGTCGGCAAACCAACCGGCTATATCGCGGTTGGCCCAACCGCCTTCGTCCTGCAAAGCCTGGGGCAAATCCCAGTGGTTGAGGGTGACGTTGGGGAAGATGCCCGCCGCTAGCAGTTCATCCACCAGGCGGTCGTAGAAATCAAGGCCTTTGGGGTTGGCGGTGCCGCGCCCGGCCGGAATGACCCGCGGCCAGGAGATGGAAAAGCGATAGCCCTTTAGGCCCAGGGACTTCATCAAGGCCACGTCTTGGGGCATGCGGTGATAGTGATCACAGGCTACATCACCGGTATGCCCACCTTCGATCGTGCCGGGGGTGTGAGAGAAGCGATCCCAAACCGATTCGCCCTTGCCGTCTTCGTTCCAGGCGCCTTCGATCTGATAGGCAGCAGTCGCGGCTCCCCACAAAAAAGAGGGAGGAAATTGTCTAACAGGCATAAGTGCAAAACTCCTCAAACAACATAGCCATAAGAATGAGTTTGCGAGGACCCAAACACGCTTAAGTTAACGGTCACATCGCGACAAAACCTATTATAACGCGGCGGAAGAAAAAATAAAGTTAAGAATCTTATCAGGATTGGTAAGTCGCGCGACGGGGTGAGGGAGAGAGTCTGGTCACCTCGCCCTTTCAGGGAGAGGTCGCGCCGGGCTCCGACGGCGCGGGTGAGGGTGGATACCGGTTGACCACGATCTGAAATCAGGGCGCGCATAGATTCCACCCTCACCCTAACCCTCTCCCTGCTAGGGAGAGGGGACAGAGGCTTCTGCTGCTTCTCCCTGCTAGGGAGAGATGACAGAGGGCGCGGAAACCGCGCCCTCGACAGGACGCCGAAGCGGCGCCCCTACACGTCCCGGCGGATCTCGCGCAGATCGTCCGGCGTATCCACATCCAGCAGAATGCGCTCGTCAGGCCAATCAACATATTCCACCGCGTAGCGAGCAATGATCTGGCGGCCACCGGCGTCGCCTTGCAGGGTGAGCAGTTCGGGGAAGGCGCAGCGGTCGAAGAGCACCGGGTTGGCGCGGTACTCGTTCACCCGCGGGGCCACGACCACTGCTTGCGTCTCGGCGTGGCGGCGGGTGAGCGCCTGGATGAGCTCGGGGGTGAGGTAGGGCTGATCGGAGAGCAGAAACAGCGCCGCCCGTGCCCGCTCGGGCAGAACCGCCAGCCCCGCGCGCAACGATGTGCTCTGTCCGGCGGGCCAATCAGGGTTGAAGACGACCTGCACGGGCAAATCATGCAAGGCAGCCTGCACCTCGGCGGCAAAAGCCCCGGTGACCACGACGACGGGGGCCAGGCCGGCCTGGAGGGCGGTCTGGGCGGCGCGACGCACCAGGGGTTGGCCTTGCCATTCGACAAGCTGCTTGGGGCGTCCCAGACGCAGCGACTCTCCCGCCGCCAGAAGGATCCCGGCGGTAGGCGTATAAAAAGCGTGCAATTGCGCCTCCTCGGGGCCAATCGTGCCGTGCAGCGAGGCCACTGCAACCATATCGTAGGCTGGCAGCAGAAGGCGAGCCAAACGGGCGGCCTGCTCGCGCACGGCGGGGTCATCGGCTTGATTGAGCAAAGCAAAACGGCGCGCGGTGGAGGGAATGTTCTTCAGGCCACCCTGCGGGTGGGTGAGCACGCGCGCCAGGGTTTCGGGGGTGACCGTTGCACCGAGGGGCATCCCGCTGAGGGCGGCGAAATCTTCGGGGCGATAGACCGAGGCAGAATCCAGGGGGCAGCCCAGCCCGGAAAGACCCGCCACGACCAGGACGGCGTCGACCCAGGGCGGGATGGGCGGCTCGTGGGGAGCGGGGGCCTTGAGCGGCAGGCAGCGCGAGCCGTCGGATTCGGTCAGCAGGGGCAGGTCCAGGCGCTCGGCCAGCGCCAGGACTCGTTCCAGGCAAGCCTCATCGAGGCCCAGGGCGCGCCCGCGGACATCTTCGAGCGGACCGGTGAGCAGGGTGAGGCCCGTCCCGATCTGCTCGGGGACATCCTCGGGGGAGGCGACGGTCAGGCATTGGTCAGCCAGATGGGTTTGCTCGATGGACAGGTGCGCGCTGTTGGTCAACAATGCTCGCCCGTAGAGCCGCGCCAGGCGGAAAAGCAGCGAGCTTTTGCCGCCCGCGCCCACAATGGCCAATCGAGGCCGCGGGCCGAGGAATGAGATCAACGAAGAGAGGTTCACAGGTGTATTATAATCTTTGTATGCGTACTATCCCCCTCCCCCATACCGATTTGACGGTCACCTCTATTTGCCTGGGCAGCGCCGAATTCGGCGGCATGATTGACCGGGCCACAGCCGAACAGATGCTGGATGCTTACCTGGACGCGGGCGGCAATTTCATCGACACGGCGCGCGTGTACAACAATTGGATTCCCGGCGAGAAAAACCGCGCCGAGAAGCTGATCGGCGCGTGGATGAAGGCGCGCGGCAGCCGCACTAAGGTGGTGCTGGCAAGCAAGGGCGGGCACCCCGATTTGGAGTCCATGCTGACGCCGCGGCTTTCGCGGGAAGAGATTCTGGGTGATTTGGAAGGCAGCCTGCGCGACCTGCAAACGGATGCGATCGACCTGTACTGGGTGCATCGAGATGATAAAAACCGCCCGGTGGCGGATATCCTGGGCACGCTGGAAGAGGCCGCGCAGGCCGGAAAAATCCGCTATTACGCTGCCTCCAATTGGGGCGCGGAGCGGATGCAGGAAGCAGTAGACTATGCGCAGCAAGCTGGGCTGCGCGGCTTTGTGGCCACGCAGGTGTGGTGGAACGCGGCAGTGATGGAGCGGGCCAAAGTGCCGGATACGACCGTTGAGTTGATGACCCCCGCCTTGTTTGAGTTCCATCGCAGGAGCGGGATGGCGGCCATTCCCTATACCTCTCAGGCCAACGGGTTGTTCAGCCGCATGGCCAACGGCACGCTGGACGGGATGAATCCGGGTCAGCGGCAGGGGTATCCCGAGGAGCCCAACCGGCGGCGCTTCACGGTCATGCAGAGGATCATGGCCGAGCAAGGATTGAGCGTGACACAGGTAGGGCTGGGTTATTTGCTTTCGCAGCCCTTCCCAGTGGCGCCGATTGTGGGATGCCGGAACATGGCGCAATTGCTGGACAGCCTGACGGCGGCGGATGTGCAGTTGACGCCGGCGCAGGTGGAGGAGATTGCGGCGATTTTGTAGGGGTTCACCGCGGAGACGCAGAGGTCGCGGAGTTGCGCTGAGAAATGTAGGGGGCGGGTTTCCCGCCCCGGCGTTGGTTAACCACGAACCGGGCGCGGTGACCGCGCCCCTACCCATGCTGCAGCGGGGTTGTGCCGTACAATGTAGGAGTCGGGTTTCCCGACCCAACGTTGGAAGACCACCAGTCGGGCGCGGTGACCGCGCCCCTACCCATGCTGCAGCGGGGATTGCGCCATGCAATGTAGGGGTCGGGAAACCCGCCCCGATGTTGGTAGACCACGAACCGGGCGCGGTGACCGCGCCCCTACAAGCCCAAAGGTCGGGGCGTTAATCCCCGCGCTGGTAGTTGGGGGCCTCGCGGGTGATGTTGACGCTGTGCGGGTGGCTTTCGATCAACCCGGCGTGGGAGATGCTCACCAGGCGGGTGCGCTGGCGCAGGTCGTCCAGGTTGCGCGCCCCGGCATAGCCCATGCCCGAACGCAAGCCGCCGACCAGTTGGTAGACAAATTCGGTCAGGCTGCCCTTGTAGGGCACCATGCCTTCCACGCCCTCGGGGACCAGCTTGCCGGGCTGCTTGCCCTGGCCGGTGCCGTAGCGATCGCGACCGTAGCCCTGCAGCGCGCCCAGGCTGCCCATGCCGCGGTACAGCTTGTACTGGCGGCCTTCGTAGAGAATGGTCTCGCCGGGGGATTCCTCCAACCCGGCCATCAGGCTGCCGAGCATGACCGTTTCGGCCCCGGCTACAATGGCCTTGACGATGTCGCCGCTGTATTTGACGCCGCCGTCGGCGATGACGGGGATGTCTTTGGTTCGGGCGACGCGCGCGCAGTTGTAGATGGCGGTCATTTGGGGCATGCCCGCGCCGGAGATGATGCGCGTGGTGCAGATGGACCCGGCGCCGATGCCCACCTTGACCGCATCCACGCCCGCTTCGATGAGCGCCAGGGTACCTTCTTCGGTGACCACGTTCCCGGCGATGACGGGCAGCTCGGGCCAGGCGGTCTTGATGCGGCGGATGGCGCGCAGCACGCCGGCGGTGTGCCCGTGGGATGTGTCTACGACAACCACGTCCAGGCCACGGGCCACGAGCAGTTCGAGGCGCGATTCAAGGTCGGCGCCCACACCCACCGCCGCGCCGCACAGCAAGCGGCCACGAGAGTCGGATGCAGCGTTGGGGTAATCGCGCTTCTTCTGAATGTCTTTCACTGTAATGAGACCCGCCAGGCGCATGTCGGCATCCACCAGGGGCAGCTTCTCGATGCGGTGCTGTTGGAGGATGCGTTTGGCCTGCTCGAGCGAGGTACCGACCGAAGCGGTGACCAGGCCTTCGCCGGTCATGAAGTCGCGCACCGGGCGGGAGAAATCCTCGCCTTCGGCAAAGCGGATGTCGCGGTTGGTGAGGATACCCACCAGACGGTGGGTTTCATCGACGATGGGCACGCCGCTGATGTGGAAGCGTCCCATCAGATCTTCGGCTTCCTGTAAGGTGGCCGTGGGGGGCAAGGTGACGGGGTCGGTGATCATGCCCGCCTCGGAGCGCTTGACCTTGTCCACTTCTTCGGCCTGCCGCTCGGGGGAGAGGTTGCGATGGACAATGCCAATGCCACCCTCGCGAGCCAGGGCAATGGCCAGGCGGGCTTCACTGACGGTATCCATGGCGGCAGAGAGAAGCGGGACGTTGAGCTGGATGCCGCGGGTCAGGCGCGCGCGCACGTCGGTCTCGGAGGGGAGTACCTCGGAATAACCGGGGACGATCAGCAAGTCGTCAAATGTCAGTGCCTGGTGGCCGGAAAACAGTTCTTCGTTCATGGGAGGTACCTCGTTTTTAGCTGTAAGCCGTTAGCCAGAAATTGGAATGGGCGCAGCTTGATTCTTGGTGATTCGTTTGTCTTCGCTTTTTGCTGCGCCCCTACAAGAGACTTTGCGGTGAATTCGGGGTGGGCGCAGCTTGAGTCTTGGTAATTTACTTGTATTCGCTTCTTGCTGCGCCCCTACAAGAGGCTTTGTGGTGAATTGGGGGAGGGCGCAGAGGCGCAGCTTGAGTCTTGGGGATTTATTTGCCTGCGCTGCTTGCTGCGCCCCTACGGGCCCCTAAAGATTTAATGGCGGAAGTGGCGGACGCCGGTGAGGACGAGGGCGATGCCGGCTTCGTCGGCGGCGGCCAGGGTCTCGGCGTCGCGAACGGAGCCGCCGGGGTGGGCGACGGCGGTGATGCCGGCGGCAATGGCCTCGGTGACCGAGTCGGGGAAGGGGAAGAAGGCATCGGAGGCCATGACCGCGCCCTGCGACTTATCACCGGCGCGTTGAACGGCAATGCGCACGCAGTCGACGCGGTTGGGCTGCCCGCCGCCAATGCCCACGGTGGCAGTGCCTTTGGCAAAGACGATGGCGTTGGATTTGACGTGCTGAACGGCCTTCCAGGCGAAGCGCAGAGCGGCCCATTCCGCTTCGGTGGGCGCGCGCTTGGAGACCACCTGCCACTCGGCTGT
>JAEXTI010000305.1 GCA_023406965.1 Chloroflexota bacterium | reverse complement strand
CGCCTTCAGCGGAGCCTACGCCGCCTTTCGCCACACGGGCCGCTTTAGCGAGGGCGTGCGCAGCGGTATCTCTTCCGGCTTGATCATCCTGGCCGTGGCCTTCATGTTCCTGCTCGACCTGGATTGGAGCACCTGGTGGCCGGTCATGCTCATCATGGGCGCCTTCTCCTTCTTCCTCAGCGGCTTCACCCTGCCCGGCTCGAAAGAAAGCAAGCAACCGCTTTCCATGCGCCTCTACCGCCCCTGGACCGGCTGGATCGGTTTCGCTGGTATGGTGCTGGGCGCTGGGTTCCTGGCCCGCAACCTGGGCATCTTTGACCCCGCCACTTTGTTCCAGCGCTGGTGGGCCGTCCCCATCCTCATTCCCGCCTTGGGCGGTCTCATCACCGGATTGCGCTTGATCGCCTCGGGTAGCGGTTTTGGTTGGGCCACCACCAGCAACCTCATCACCACCGCCATCGTTGCCGCGGTCGGGCTGGTTGCCCTCACCAACCTGGACTGGAACCTGCTCACCCCCATCGGCATCATCGCCGCCGGCGTGATCGTCCTGCTGGGCGTCTTCCGCAAATAGACTTTCGCTTGGGCAGTCTCCCTGAGACACTTGCAAAAAGCAGGTCAGCGCAGTGCGCTGGCTTGCTTTTTGCTCACGCGGGAAAACACCAAAATTTTTCATGTTATAATCGGATCAATGCTGCCCAATTTACTTTCCCGCCGTGAATTTCTCTCCCTGGCCGGGCTCGGATTAACCGGTCTGGCCATGCGCCCGGTTGCCAACATCTGGCAGGATCTCAACGGCGCCGAAGTCGCTCGCATCGCAACCACTTCGGTCAGTGTCTACAACAAACCGGATGACGAGAGCACCATCCTCTACCAGCGGACCCGCGACGAATTGGTCAATGTTTACTACGAATTGACCTCCGAGTTTGGTCCCGGTTACAACCCCATCTGGTACCGCGTTTGGCGCGGATACATCCACAGCGCGCACTTGCAAAAGGTAAAAGTTTGCCTCAACCCGGTGGCTGAGGAATTCCCCGAAACAGGCCAATTGGCCGAAGTGACCGTGCCCTTCACCCCCACCATGCGCTACAACCCCTGGCTCAAAACCTGGGAGCCCCTCTACCGCCTGTACTACCAATCCCATCACTGGGTCCGCGGGGTGGATGTTGGCCCGGATGGCGAGCCCTGGTACCGCCTGCACGACGAACTGCTTGAAATCAATTACCACGCCCGCGCCGAGCATTTCCGCCTGGTCCAGCCGGAAGAGTTTGATCCCATCTCGCCGGACGTACCTTCGCACCATAAGCGGATCGAGGTATCCATTCGCCGGCAGGAGATGAAGGCCTACGAAGGCGACAAGGTCGTCTTGGAATGCCGCGTCTCCACCGGCATTCCGGGCATGAACAGTCCTGGCCAGACAAAAACAGAAACCCCCATTGGCGACTTTTACGTGTATTCCAAGATGCCCTCCAAGCACATGGGCAATGGAGCCTTGACTTCGGACATTGAAGCCTACGAATTGCCCGGCGTCCCCTGGACCACGTTCTTCCAAAACGACGGCGTTGCCATCCACGGCACCTACTGGCATCGCAACTACGGCATCCAGATGAGCCGCGGGTGCGTCAATGTGCCCGTAGATATTGCCAAATGGGTGTATCGCTGGACGTATCCGCTAGCCGCGCCCGAAACCTGGGAACAGCGCGGTCACGGCACCCTCATCACGGTTGAGCCCTAGTCGTCAGCCAAAAACGCCGCGAAGACCTGGTTGCCCAACAGCCGTCCTTTGCGCGTCAAGCGCAGGCAGCGCTCATCCCCCGCCCCGGCCCATTCCAACAATCCGGCTTTGCTAAAATAAGCAATTTGATCGGGGTACGCCGCTTCTAACGACTGCCCAAAACGCTCCTTGAAGCGTTTCGCCGAGACGCCTTCTTCGGTCAGGCGCAGGCCCACCATCATTGTTTCACCGATCTCATCCCGTCGCGCAATTTCTGTCACCGATTCGTTTGCCGGGCTCTCCGGAAAAACCTGCCATGCACATTGCACCGCTTGAATGTACTGCTTAACCCCGCGCACATCGACCGTGCGGCGCCCGTGACTGTATCCATGCGCCCCGGCCCCCAGGCCCAGGTAGGGCAGGTTGTACCAGTACTGCAAATTATGCCGGCACGACAACAGCTTTCGATCACCGCCGGTCAGCGCCCAATTGGAAATTTCATACTGCCGGTAACCCGCCTCTGCCAGAATATCCATTGCCATCTCATACATATCGGCTGCCCGGTCATCATCCACAGCTTCCACTAATCCCTTCGCCGAAAGGCGTTGCAAGGGCGTGCCCTCTTCAATGGTCAGGGCATACAACGAGAGGTGCTCTGGCTTCAGCCGCAATGCAAATTCCAATGTCTCCCGCCAGCGCTGCACAGTCTGCCCGGGCAACCCGTAAATCAAATCCAGATTCAGGTTATCAAAGCCAGCCTGGCGCGCCCAGGCCACCGCTTCAATCACCTCGGGCACGCCGTGCATCCGCTCCAGCAGAGCCAGCTCACCCGGATGCATGGACTGCACCCCGAAGCTCAGCCGGTTGATCCCCGCCTCGCGTAAGGCCACCAATCCCTCCGCCGACAATGTGCCGGGGTTGGCCTCCAGCGAAATCTCCGCGCCCGGCAGCACTTGGAACGCCCCCCGCGCCGCCATCAGAATGGCCCCCACCTGCTCCGCCGATAACAGCGAGGGTGTGCCCCCACCAAAAAAGATCGTGTGTACCGGAAGGCTACGCTCCGAAAGCTCTCCCAAACCCTCTATCTCAGTGATGAGCGCTTGCACATACGCGGGGATTAAGCCTTCTAATCCTGCAAATGTGT
>JAEXTI010000291.1 GCA_023406965.1 Chloroflexota bacterium | reverse complement strand
TGATAAAGGAACATATTTATGTCTGAACAAATTGATCTTACGAAAGAATTCAAACACCTCTACAACCCCTCCGCGAAAGAGCCGAGCATCGTCGACGTTCCATCCTTCAACTTCTTGATGCTAGATGGGCACGGCAACCCCAACACCAGCCCCGAATATGTCGAGGTGCTCGAAGCACTCTACAGCCTGGCCTATACCCTGAAATTCGCCATTAAAAAATCCACCGGTATCGATTTCAAAGTCATGCCCCTGGAAGGGCTGTGGTGGGTAAAAGGAATGCAATCTGACCAGGCCGAGTTCGTCAAGCAAGACAAAGACTCCTGGTACTGGACCATGATGATCCTGCAGCCCCCGGTCGTCACCGCCGATTGGGTCGAGACGGCTCGCCAACAAGCTCAAGCCAAGAAAGACGCCCCCACTCGCATCGTCCAGATTCGCTTTGAGGCATATCAAGAAGGCCTGTCTGTCCAATTGATGCACCTCGGTTCTTACAGCGAAGAAGGTCCTAACATTGCCCGCATGCATGAATTTGCCTTCGGACAGGGCTATCGATTGGAAGGGAAGCACCACGAAATCTACCTGGGCGACCCGCGTCGCACCGCCCCCGAAAAACTGCGCACAGTCATCCGTCAACCAATTGCCAAATAATTGATCCGTAAGTCATGCAACGCAAATGACCCTCGCTAATTTCATAAGATTTGGCGAGGGTCATCTATTTAGAGCAGCCCAATAAACAGGTTTATGTTAACATCCGCGAATTCAACCTGAATTTGTCCGATTTCCAGATATTAAATTAGCATTCTTTCACTTCATGATATATAATATTATGGAAATACATGTTATAGTGTTTACCAATTAGCGTCTCTGACATTGAATCCGGCCAAGCCATCCCGGCTCTTATCAACCGCAAAGAGGCAACTGATGATAGCTGACCTGGACGAAACGCTCCGTAACATGCTCATCGCCGAGATCCCCGTGAAAAACGGAGAAGTGGAGATTAGCTTCCACCAACCTCGCCGGGAATGGAGCACGCGCCTGACCCGGCCAACCCTCAATCTTTTTCTTTACAAGGTCGCGCAGAATGCTGCCCTCAGCCGTCACGAATGGGAAGAACTTCCCGGCTCGCGTCAAAATGGGCAGTCTCAACGCAAGCGTTCCCCGATGCGCGTCGATTGCACCTACCTGCTCACTGCCTGGGCCACCGACCCCCAGGACGAGCACCGTTTGCTCACCCGCGCCATGATGGCCCTCTTCCGCGCCCCGGTCATCCCCGAAGAACGCCTGGTCAACACCCTCAAGAACCAACCTTATCCGATTCAGGCCATCCTGGCCGATCATCAGCCCGAAAACCCAGCCGAAATTTGGACCGCACTGGATAACGAAGTCCGCCCGGCTATCTCCTATCGCCTGACCATTGCCCTTGACCCCTGGCAAGTCTTCACCGGCCCGCTGGTGCGCACCTTCACCTTGCGCACAGGCCAATCCGAGCAACTCCCATTACATCCCGATTTCAAAATCGATGGAATTTCTGCGGAATCTTTATTCTTTGGCGGCACCATCCGCCAGAAAGGAGGTGATCGCGCCCCCCGGCCCGCTGTGCAAGTGGCTGTTAAAGGCACCGGGCTATTCACCAATACCGACAAAGACGGGCGTTTTACGTTGGGCGGCCTGCCGGCCGGCCAGTACACCCTTGTCGCCTGGCCCCCAGAGGGGCGGCCGGTCGAAAGGGTCATCACGCTGCCGTCCGACAAGGGCGACTACGATCTTGAATTCTAACGACATCTCGAACCACCCGATTCAGACCATCTAATCGATTTCAGGAAGGAGTACAGCACATGGCAACCTCTTATGCTTCCCCCGGAGTCTATGTTGAAGAAATAGACAAAGGGACGCGCCCCATCCAGGCCGTCGGCACTTCGATGGCGGCTTTTGTCGGCATCACCGCCGAAGCCAGCCTCAAAGCCGTCGACCCGGCCACGGGCCAGCGCCAGGCAGTCGAATCCCGCCTCAACAAAGCCACCCTCGTCACCAGTTGGACCCAATTCGTCGATGTGTTCGGCGGGCTCACCCCCGGCGCCTACCTCCCCGATGCAGTCTATGGCTACTTCGCGAACGGTGGCGGGCCATGCTATGTGGTCAGCCTGCGCGCGTTGACCGAAGGCCAGGTCACCGCTGCCCAGGCCGCCATTCCCGGCAAGGGCAAGGGCACCAGCTTCACCGTGGTCGCGAAGAGCGCCGGTGAAGGGATGAGCGTTGAAGTCCACAGCGGCGAAAACGAAACATTCTCCCTCTCCATCGGCGGTGAGACAAAAGCCGGCCTGTCGATGAAGAAAGGTGAGGGCTATGTCGGCGACGCAGCCTTCTCTGCCGTCAAGATCACCGGCGTGGGCAGTGTCCTTCCCGAAGACGGGCGTTACACCCTCACCGGGGCCGGATCCCAGCCGCTAGCTGTGGCCGACATTGTCGGCGACCCCTCTGACCGCACCGGTCTGGGCGGGCTGGAAGCCATCGACGAAATCCGGCTTGTGGCTGTCCCCGATCTCATGGTTGGCTATGACGGCACCCAACAAGCCAAAGAGCGCGTCAAAATGGTGCAAGAGGCCGTCATCGCTCACTGCGAGCGTCTCAAATACCGCTTCGCCATCCTCGACACGCCCCCCGGATTGAATGCCCAGGCTGCCAAAGAATGGCGCGAATACATCAACTTTGACTCATCATACGCTGCCCTGTATTACCCCTGGCTGCGAGTTGCAGATTTGAGCGGCAGCGGCGCCACCACCAAACTCGTTCCCCCCAGTGGCTATATGGCGGGCGTCTTCAACCGCTCCGACGCCAACCGTGGTGTGCACAAAGCTCCTGCCAACGAAACCGTCCTTGGCGCAGTCGGCCTGGAACTGAACATCTCCCGCGGCGAGCAGGATGTCCTCAACCCCCTGGGCGTGAACTGCATTCGCTCGTTCCCCGGCCGCGGCATCGTGGTTTGGGGCGCGCGCACCCTCAGCAGCAACGGCTCCTGGCGCTATGTCAACGTCCGCCGCTTGTTCATCATGGTAGAAGCCTCCATGGATGCCGGGTTGCAGTGGGTGGTTTTTGAACCCAACGACACAGCCCTGTGGGCCAAAGTTCGGCGCGATGTCACCTCTTTCCTGAGGGTCATCTGGCGAACAGGCGCGTTGTTCGGCACCACCCCCGAGCAGGCTTTCTATGTCAAATGCGATGAAGAGCTCAACCCGCTTGAAATCCGTGACCTGGGCCAGCTCATCATCGAAGTCGGCCTGGCCCCCGTCAAGCCCGCCGAGTTCGTCATCTTCCGCATCACCCAGTGGGCCGGCGCCAACGCCGCCTCCTAACCCTGAAGAAAGGAGTAAACCATGGCTGACAATGAAAATCCCCTGGTTGGATTTCACTTCGGCATTGACATCGGCAACGGTGTGATCACCGGCTATTTCACCGAATGCGCGGGCCTGGGCTCGGAACACGAAATCATCGAGCACAAAGTGGTCGACAACGCCGGCCACGAGGTCACCATGAAAATTCCCGGTCGCCTCAAATGGGAAAACATCGTTCTCAAGCGCGGCATCACCAAGAGCATGGATCTGTGGGACTGGCGCAAGAAAGTCGAGGATGGCAAGGTCGAAGATGCCCGCCGCGACGGTTCGGTGATTATGTATGATAATGCCCTCAAAGAAGTGGCCCGCTGGGACTTTGAGCGCGCCTGGCCGGTAAAGATCACCGGCCCGCAGCCCAAAGCCGATAGCAACGAAATTGGCATCGAAGAGATCACGATCACGCACGAGTACATCCGCCGGGTGAAGTAGCCCGGGGGATAACCGCTTCATGCAAACCGAAATAGAATTCACGCTCCCGCGCGGATACGTGGACGCTGCCGGCCAGGTGCATCGCCAGGGCGCTATGCGCCTGGCAACTGCCCTGGACGAAATCAGTGTTCAGGCAGATGCGCGGGCGCGTGCCAACGAAGCCTATATACCGCTGCTGCTGCTCAGCCGGGTCGTCACCCGGCTGGGCGGCATGTCAGCCATCACGCCGGGCGTCCTGGAAGGGATGTTTGCCTCCGACTTCGCTTATCTGCAAGACGTGTACCTGCGACTGAACAGCCCCGCTCCGGTCACCGTCACAGCGGCCTGCCCCCATTGCGGCGGCCAGTTCCAGTTGCAAGTCGCACCACTGGAAGGGTAAACATGCCCGTAGAGAACTCTCACCAGCCCGGACCACGGACCCGCCCTGCGCCGGTGGATCGCGATTCAATCGCGCCCTTTCCGTCCGCCCCCGAAACCCAACCCGCGCAGGAAGGACAGATCACACCCGCGCTGGTTGCCGAGGTTACCGAGAAAGTCTACCGCCTGCTGCTGGCCGATCTGCGCATCGATCGTGAACGTCGCCGCCGTTAAAGGAGTGAGAAAATCTTTATGGCCCAAAATTCACAACTTCTCGCTCAATCTCATCCCGCTTTTCGCTTCACAGTGGATGTGGATGGCGAGCGCCAGGCCGCTTTCACCGAATGCACCCTGCCTACCATCGAATGGGAAGCCGAGGAGGTCAAAGAAGGCGGGCTGAACACCTTTATCCACCTCTTGCCCGGAATGCGCAAAGCAGCACGCTTCACCCTGAAGAACGGCGTAGGCAAAAGCGCTCTCCTGGATTGGTACATCCAATCCTTGGGCAAGACCGTCTCGCGCAAGGCCCTCACCATCACCCTGCTGGATTCGGAGGGTGAAACGGTCATCACCTGGCAAGTGGAGCAATCCTACCCCATCAAATGGGTCGGCCCCGAGTTGCAAACCAGCAGCAACTCGGTAGCCATTCAATCCCTTGAATTCATCTGCGGAGAGGTCACCGTTACCACCGAATGAACCGCCCGCCTGGACTGCCCATCCTTCGCCGCCTGCACCGGGAAAGCTCACCAATGCTCTTCCCGGCAGAGAACGCCGCCCCTCTCCCGGCAGTCCCTGCGCGCTTATTCCCTCCCGACACCGACCTCCCCGCCGCGACAGTCATTGCCTCAGTGCCTGTGCAACCCATGCTAGAAACCGCACCGGCTCCGCTGATCATCCCCCCACCCCCCGTTGTTCCCCTTCCCGAGCCGGTTATCTCCCCACCGCCGGCAACCCCAACCTTACTCGAGCCAGCCGAAGCCGACGAATCCTCGGGCTTCGATGAGGACACCTGGGCTCGCCTGCAAGCCATCTACACGCGACACGAACAGGCCACGGTCCAAAAGGCCCCAGAACCTACCTCCCCAACGCCTCAACCTGTTCCTCCGCGCAATGATGAACCTGCCACCGAAGGGTTCCCTCCTGTTCAGGCAGAAGCTGTCGACGAACTCCCTACCCAGCCCATGCCCCTCGAAAGTGTCTGGCCCGTCCAACGCGCCACCGAGCCAGGCGCGCCCGTCACACCCGCCGCCCAGCCTCAGCCCAAGCCCGCCTCCCCCGCCCGGCCCTCCATGCCCGACAC
>JAEXTI010000180.1 GCA_023406965.1 Chloroflexota bacterium | reverse complement strand
GATCCCCTCTACCATGCCAGGGTACCGCTGGCTGCACCTGGCTGTTTCAAGCCAGGTGAAAGGCGGGCAGTGCACCATCCGTTTGTCCTCGGAGGGCGAGCCGGATACCTGGGCCAGCTTTGATGATATCGAACTGGTTCCGGGTCGGGCGGCGCTTTCCATTTTCGGGGCCGACATTTCCAGCCTGAAAAAATCCGAAGATTTTGGCGGGGTATACAAAGATGCAGACGGTACGCAGGGGGATGCGTTGCAAATCCTCAAGGACCACGGTTTGAATTACGCCCGTTTGCGCGTGTGGGTGAATCCGGCAGACGGTTACCACGACTTGGCGGAACTCATGGAAATGGCTGCTCGCCTCAAAACCCTGGATATTAAGTTGCTGGTGGATTTCCACTATTCCGATACCTGGGCTGACCCAGGAAAGCAAATCAAACCGGAGACTTGGAAGGATTTGGATTTTGATCAACTGAAGCAGGCCGTGTACGATCACACTTTTGCGGTTTGCATTAGCCTGGTCCAGCAAGGGACGCCTCCGGATATGGTTCAGGTAGGCAACGAAATCAATTCCGGTATGCTTTGGCCGGATGGCGACTACAACCATTTTGACAACCTAGCCGATTTGCTCAAAGAAGGTGTTCGCGCTGTCAAAGACTGCTCCAGCGAAACGGTGGTGATGTTGCACATTGCGGAAGGCGGAGACAACAGCCTGGCGCGCTGGTGGTTTGATAACATTACGCGCAGAAACGTGCCGTTTGATGTGATTGGCATTTCCTACTATCCCTATTGGCACGGTAGCCTTCCGGAGTTGCAGGCGAATCTGGATGATATTTCTGCCCGGTATGATAAAGACGTGATTGTTGTGGAAACGGCTTATGCGTTTACGAACCAGGAAGACGATGATCATGCCAATATCGCCAGCCGCGAACTAACGGTGGATGGTTATCCGTACACGCCCGAAGGCCAACGCGCCATGCTTCGGGATATTCTGTCGGTCGTTCGGGGGGTGAACGGTGGGCGGGGGTTGGGAATCTTCTATTGGGACGCGACCTGGACGGCCGTGGAGGGCAACGGCTGGGACCCGGCTGACCCGAACTCGGGAAACGCCTGGGAAAACCAGGCCCTGTTTGATTATGACGACCGGGCGCTGCCCGCGTTGGACGAATTCCGACCGTAGAAAGAAAGCGTTCTCAGGCTTCGTTAAGTTGAAGGATGGCAACCCCAGCGGGCTCGAGGGCAATCTCGCCCTCGAGTTCTGTTTCGGCGATCCAATCATAGGCCATTTTTTGCGAGGTCAATCGGGCCAGGGGAACGCGAACCATCTCGGCGGAATGATTGAGTAAAAACAGCCAGGTGCGAGAGCCATCGCGGCGGCGGGTGATCTCGACTCCGGCGGGGATACCGGTATACTTTTGCACGCCGGTTTCCCGGCAGATGCGCTCGACCAGCCAGGAAAGCCCCGCCGGTTCGAGGGAGGTGCCGAGGTAGTAGCTTGTGCCATTTGCAAAGCTGTGGCGGGTGATGGCCGGGTAGCCCGCAATGTAGTTGTCACTGTATTGGGCCAGTGACTCAGCGCCTTCCAGATGGATCAGGTCGGACCAGAAATCGCATACAAATTGCTTTCCTTCCTCGGTTTCAACGTGGAATACATCTGTTACGCCGTAAGCAGAAAACTCTTCGACCCACATTCCTAACAGCTTACGGAATGGGGCCGGGTAGCCGCCCAGTCGGACGTGTTCGTTGTTGTCAACGATACCGCTGAAGAAGTTCATCCACAGCGCGCCGCCTCCCGCTACGTACTGCTCAATATTCCCTGCGGCCCGGTCGCTGACCAAATACAGGTGCGGCGCGATGACCAGGCGGTAGGCAGAGAGGTCTGATTCGGGGTGGGCGAAATCTACGCTGATATTCCGGCGATACAATTCAGAATAAATTTGCGTAACGCGAGGCAGCAAAAGAAAATCGTTAGCGGGTTTATCTCCAGCCTCCAGCGCCCACCAGTTTTCCCAGTCGAACAAGATAGCAACTTCTGAGTAAAGGCGACTGGGGAGCAGCGAGTCGAGGCGCTTGAGTTCGGCGCCCAGGCTTTTTACATCGCGCCAGACACGCGTATCGGTTCCGCTGTGCGGCACCATCGCACTGTGGAATTTCTCTGCGCCGGCTTTTGAGGCGCGCCATTGGAAGAACATGACTCCGTTTGCTCCACGTGCCAGCGCTTGAAAGCTTCCCGCGCGCATGATGCCGGGCTTTTTCGTTGGATTACGCATTCGCCAATTGACATGGGTGGTAGCTTGCTCCATGAGCAGCCAGGGCCGACCGGGTTTCAGAGAACGAACCAGGTCAAAGATCATGGCGGATTTTTCCATCCATACTGGATCGGTCTGGTCAGGGTAGTCGTCGAGTGAAACCAGATCTTCACGCCCGGCCCATTTCCAATGATCCAGGGACGGGTGGAAGCGCATGAAATTGGTGGTGACCGGGATGTGCGGGGTGATCTCGCGGAGCACATCAATTTGCTCTTGGAAGCACTCCAGCCATGAATCGGAGCAGAACCGTTGCCAATCCAGCTTTTGGGCCGGGTTGGCCTGTACAGGGGTAGGGGCCGGAGCGCGGATTTCATCCCAACTCAGATAATGCTGACTCCAAAAGGTTGTTCCCCAGGCATCGTTGAGGGCGTCGATCGAGTGATATTTTTCATCCAGCCAGCGACGGAACGCGGCCTGAGACTGGTCACAAAAGCACTCTGCTACACCGTTGGTGTACTCGTTGTCAATATGCCACAGGGCCAGGCCTGGGTGGTTTCCAAATTCTTGCGCCAACCGGGTAACCAGACGCCGGGCATACTCGCGGTAAGCCGAACTGTGCGGACAGATATGCCGCCGCGAGCCATGCCACAAACGAACGTTGGCGGTGGTCATCGGGAGGGATTCGGGGTGCAGGCGAGCCAGCCAGGGCGGCGGCGAGGCGGTGGGGGTGGCTAAATTCACGCTGACGCCGTGAGTCAGCAGCAGGTCCATAATTTCCTTGAGCCACAGGAAATCATACTTCCCCGGCTCGGGCTCCATTTTTGCCCAGGCGAAAATTCCCAGGGAAACGCGGTTCACACCCGCTTCCTGCATTAAGCGCGCATCTTCTTTCCAGATTTCCGGATCCCACTGTTCCGGGTTGTAGTCGGCGCCATAAATAACCTTTGGAAACATATCAGGAGATCGATATCCTTTATTCTGTGTTGTCGCTTGACGCGTCTTGCTCAGGCTCTGAGGTGCCTGCCGTGCTATCTGTCGTGAAGGCAGTCATAAATCCCTCGTAGGTCAGCGGGTGGATCAGACAGTGGTCGACGCCCAATTCGCGCGCTCGAGCCTCATCGCTGACGGTGGCGCAAACGCCCACTGGAATTTCGCCTCCAGCCAGCTTCCCGACCAGAGTCTGAGTGGATTCGAGACTTTCCATGGAAGAAAACAGGATCAAGCGGGGATTCTTTGATTGGATCTCTTCTGTCGACGGAATGCCGTTCAGCACAGATAATTGGCAGCCGCATCGTGCCGCAAACCTACTCAGGAGGTAAGCCAAAGTAGGGTCGTTGCCAATTAAGACAATTTCTGTGCTCAATAATTTCACAACCTGTTCTCCTCAACCGAGAACTTGATTTGCGGATCTACTCACCCAATGGAAGACATTTTGTAGCTACTAAGAAGGGAAGAAATCATCCAGTTTTGATGTGTTTGTAGGGCACGAAGCACCCCACAAACACACCAAAATTGGATTTTCCGTCTCTGTCTGAGCCGTTACCTTATTTGCTATTGTAAAGATACGGCCGAGGGGTGTCTTGCCGGGGACCGGGGTGTTTTTGATGGTTTCCGAGATACCGGTGTTTTTTAATCGGTTCAGAGATTCGCTCTGCCTGTCCGGCGGTAGGCTCGCGGCGTTAAACCCACTTCATGGTGAAATGTTCGGGTGAAATGAGCGCTTTCCGAAAAACCGACGGCCATTGCTACTTCGGTGATGGATAAGTCGCTATTCTTGAGTAGATCGCAGGCCTTACGGATGCGGTAACGGCGCAGATAGGTGATGGGCGTAATTCCCATTTCCTGACGGAAACAATCGGTCAGGTAATCGGGGCTGATGTTGATGCGCAGAGCAATATCCTCGCGGGTGAGTGGTTCGGCATAGTGGGTGTGTATCCAAGCTACCGCCTGCCTGACCAGACGCTGGGTGGGCAGGCTGAGGGTGTTTTGCTGGTTGAGCGCAGTTTCGATATGGCTGAGAGTCTCGGTGGTGTTAAAAAGCCCCTTCGTCAAAATGGAGGCGA
>JAEXTI010000145.1 GCA_023406965.1 Chloroflexota bacterium | reverse complement strand
CTAGCCAGGGGAAACCGGGATAATCCAGCCCGTAGTTATGCCCCTGGGCAGTTACCGGCCAGTGCCACACGCCCCAAATCAGGCCCATCCACAACATGGCCTTGCGCGGGCCTAAAGCCATCAGCTTGGGCTGCAAGTAAGCGCGCCAGCCAAACTCCTCGCCAAAGGTGAACAGGCCGTTGATCAACGGCGCAATCAGCGCGGCTTGCGCCACCTGAATAATGATCAGTGTCCAGGGTGTGATCGGCGACTTGACGCCCGTCATCGCCTCGGATTGTGCCAACAGGGCTTTCACCTGGCCCAATTCAGGGTCATAATGCTGCGGGAAGATCAAGAAGTAGACGACCATGCCTACAATGGTCAATACAGCCGGGCCGAACCAGGCCATCAGCCAGTACGGCCAGCCCTTGCGAAACATGGGACGCAACCCGACGTTCTTCCACCCCTCTTTCGTGATCACCCGCGTCAGCACGTGTGCAATCGCCGGCGCGCCCATGTAGGCCACGGGCAACAGCAACGTCACCACCGTAATTTTCGTACCGGGGAACAGCTCCTGGCTGTTGGCAATCCCGCCGGTCAGATAGACAACCAATCCCGCCAGCCAGGCAATGCCAAAGGCAAAAGCCAGGTAGATAAGCACCCGCCGGGTGTCCACCTTCTTTTCAGATGAAACAATTTGATCAATGACAGCTTCCATTTTACATTCTCCTTGTTACTTGATTGTATCATTGTATCAACGATAGCAGTGTGTGATGTCAAGATGATGTCAAAAAGAAGCCGTCAGCCGTTAAAAGTGTAATCCTTCTTTCATTTGTGTAAATTCGTGTTCACCCTGGCCTTGCCAGGGCAATTCGTGGAGAAAATTCTTTTCCTCATTCGCGCTTATTCGCGTCCATTCGCGGACAAAATTCTTCTCTTCCCATTCGTGAAATTCGTGTAATTCGTGGAGAATTCTTCCTCTTCCATTCGCGTTTTATTCGCGCAAATTCGCGGAGAAATCCTCTTTCAACCCTCCACTTACACACCAGGGTCCTATAATTTAATTGAGGTACACAAAAATGACCACACCCTGTATTAAAGTCCACAACTTGAGCAAGACCTACCGCGTTCCCGTGCGCGAGGCGGGCCTCAAAGCCTCCCTGCGCAGCCTCACCCACCGCACCTACCAGGAAGTCGAAGCCGTGCAACAGATCAACTTCAGCGTCGAGCCCGGCGAAATCGTCGGCTTCATCGGTCCCAACGGCGCCGGAAAAACCACCACCCTCAAGATGCTGGCCGGGCTGCTGCACCCCACCGGCGGCGAGGCGACCGTGGCCGGATTCACCCCTTGGGAGCGCCGCCACGCCTACCTGCGCCGCATCAGCATGGTCATGGGCAACAAATCCCAAATGCTGTGGGACATTCCCCCCCTGGATTCCTTCCGGGTGCTGGGCGACATCTACTCCGTGCCCCCCATCGAGTATCGCCAGACCCTCGACGAGCTCATCGACCTGCTCGACATGCGCGAACTGCTCACCAAGCCGGTGCGCAACTTCTCCCTCGGCGAGCGCATGAAATGTGAGCTGGTCGCCGGGCTCATCCACCGCCCCCAGGTGCTGTTCCTTGACGAGCCCACCCTGGGCCTGGACGTGTCCATGCAAAACCGCCTGCGCCAGTTCATCCGCGAGTACAACCGCCGCAGCGGCGCCACCATCCTGCTCACCAGCCACTACATGGCCGACGTCACCGCCCTCTGCCCGCGCGTCATCCTCATCCACGAAGGCAAGCTGCTCTACGACAGCGACCTGCACGAGTTGGCCCGCAAGCTGGCCCCCTTCAAACTGGTCCACGCCAGCCTGCTGGTCAACGGCACGCCGCCGGCCTTTCCGGGCGGGTTGGAGCCAGTGGAGGCGAGCGATGAAGGTCGCCACACCTTCCGTCTGCCCCGCGACGAGGCCGCCGCCTTCACCGCCCAACTGCTCGGCTCCCTCCCCGTCGTCGACCTCACCGTCGAAGACCCGCCCATCGAAGCCGTCATCGACCAAATCTACCAGGAGGGCAAACGATGAATCACCGTGGCGGATGGGCACTGATCAAACGCTCCTGGCTCTCCTGGATGCAATACCGCAGTTTTTTCTTCCTGCTGGCCTTTGGCTGGATGGTCCCGCCCCTGGTGTACCTCTTCGTCTGGCACAGCGCCGCCGGTGAATCCTCCATCGGCGGAATGACCGCCCCCCAGTTCACCGGTTACTACCTGGCCCTCATCATCGTCAACCAGCTCACCTACTCGCAAACCAACTGGACCCTGGGTGACGTGATCCGCTCCGGCGAGCTGAACGCCTGGCTGCTGCGCCCGCTCTCGCCCCACTACAATGTCCTGTCCGCAGAATTGGCTGGCAAGGTGGTCTACCTGGCCTTCATCCTGCCCATCACCGGGCTGCTGGCGCTCGTCCTGCGCCCCGAGCTCAATGCCGGGCCTCGCGAAATCCTCTTGTTCCTTCCCGCGCTGCTCCTGGCCTGGCTGCTGCGCTTCATCTGGGGCTACTGGCTGGCCCTCTTGGCCTTCTGGGCCACCCGCGCCGACGCCCTCCTGGCTTTGCAAGACTCGCTGGTCTTTCTCCTGGCTGGCGTGGTCGCGCCGGTGCCGCTCCTGCCCGGCATCATGCAAACCGTTGCCATCTATCTGCCCTTCCGTTACATGGTCGGCTTCCCCATTGAAATTCTCACCGGGCAGTTAACCGCCGCCCAGTTAGTCCTGGGGTTTGCCATCCAGGCCGCCTGGCTGGCCGCGGCCCTGCTCCTGGCACGGCTGGTGTGGGCCGGGGGCATCAAACGTTACAGCGCCATCGGAGGCTAACATGCATACCCTCAAACTGCTGCAAACCTTTGCCCGCGCCTCCTTCCAACAGGAACTGGCCTACCGCTCCAACTTCTTCATCAGTCTGTTCCACTCGCTGCTCAACCTGGGCACGGGCGTTCTGGCCCTCCTCGTGCTCTTTGGGCAGGTCCAATCCATCCGCGGCTGG
>JAEXTI010000109.1 GCA_023406965.1 Chloroflexota bacterium | reverse complement strand
AAGAAGCTGCTCTCAGGCAGAGCGCCCGAACCGTAGCTCATGGTAACCACGCGCGCTTCGAGGCGCAGGGTGGCAGTCTCCAGGCTGATGCGCTTGCCGGGCTCAGCCAGCACCGGCTCGCCCTTGGAAGCCAGGCGCTGCTTGATCACCGGATCGTTGAACGCATGGTCGCTCATCAACACCTTGGTCACCGTTTGGATATCGTTCTTGTCGAACAGCCAGACTTCGAAGGCGGTCACCTTCTTCGGGTCGCCCACACCAATGGTCTCAGAGATACCCACGCCACACTCGCCCAGGAACTCACCGGAGGCCGAGTCGATGCTGAACGAGTCGTCGTACAGGTCGCTGCCCAGGGTGTAGGAACTCAGGTAATTGACCACCGGAACATTGCCATCAGCATCGGGTTCAACCGCCGCGGGCTGCGCGCGCTCTTTCCGAGCAGCCGGCGTCGCAGCGGCGCCCTTGCCGCGGAACAGAAGCAGGTAAGCCACCACTCCGCCGACAACCAGGGTGAGCAGGCACATCAGTACCAGCAGAAGGGTCAAGTTCGGGCCGGCCTTCTTTTCGGGCTCGGTAGTTTCAGCCGGCTTGGTCGCATCTTGTGGAGCCTCGGGAACCACCGGGGCAGCCGCGGCTTCACCCAGTGCCTTTTGCATATTATCCAGCGCGGCAATAAAATCCGGGTCGCCCGCCTTTGCCGCCCTCACGCGCCCAATGGCCGCATCCTTCTGATCAGCCAACTCTTTCAAGCGCGAATCAGCCAGAGCAGTGTTGGGGTTCAGCCGGTAATCGGACACCGTCATCAGCACCCATTGATCTTGCAAGTCAGCTCGCAGGTGCGCGGCTGCCGCGTCATAATACTTGACCGGCCAGAGGCCCCACCCGATCGCCAAACCAAGCGCCAGGCCGAGGATTGCCCCAAGCACAGCGGCGATGATCGGTCGCTTCAAATACTCTTTTACTGTTTCCATGGTTCCGCTCCTGATGTATGCAGATTATGCCTTAGTTGCTGGTTTACACACTACATTATTGTAGACCAAACTTTCGAAGGATGCAACTAATTTCAAGGATGCAAACTTCGTGCCACCTAGCTGGTTTCTCCCGCAGGTTCGCCAAATTGCTCCGCCAGGAAGGTCGCCTGACAGGCCATACACTGGTATTCGCGCTTATTCGCAACAACCAGCGTGCCGCCACAATTCGGGCACGGATGGGCCACCGGGCGCTTCCAGGAGGTAAACGAACAGTTGGGATAGTTCTCGCAGCCGTAGAAAATGCGTTTCTTGCGCGTCTTGCGCTCCACCAACTCCCCGCCGTCCTGCGGGCACTTCACACCGATCTTTTGCAGCCAGGGTTCGGTATGCCGGCAAGCAGGGAAGCCGCTGCAAGAAATGAACTTGCCAAAACGCCCCCAACGGATCACCAAATCTTTGCCGCATTCGGGGCAGGCCCGTCCAACCTTCTCCAACTCGGCCTTCGTCTCGGGCATTTCGGCGCGCGCGCGGGCCAGTTGCGGCGAAAAATCACCGTAAAAATCGCTCACCACGTCGGTCCAATTTCGCCCGCCCGAAGCCACCTCGTCCAGGTCCTCTTCCATTTGGGCGGTGAAGCCCATGTCCACGATCTGGGTGAAATACTGCACCACCAGGTCGTTCACCAAAAAGCCCGTTTCCGTGGGCAGCAAGCGCTTGGCGTCGCGGATCACATAACCACGCTCTTGAATCGTGGAAAGGATCGGCGCATAGGTGGAGGGCCGCCCCACCCCGTGCTCTTCCAGCAACTGCACCAGCGAGGCCTCAGTATAACGCGGCGGCGGTTGGGTAAAGTGCTGTTCGGGCAGCAGCCGCACCAATTTCTGCTTTTGGTTTTCTTCCAACCCCGCCGGGATGCGCGCGTTGGGCGAATCCTCATCCGGGGCCAGATCTTCGTCCCTGGTTTCTTCGTACACCACCAGGAAACCAGGGAACTTTACCGTCGAACCGCTCGTGCGCAGCAGATACTTGTGCTTAGCTCCCGTCGCGTCGATTTCGACCGTCAAAATGTCGTAGATCGCCGCTTCCATCTGGCAGGAAACAAAGCGCTGCCAGATCAATTGGTACAGCTTGAACTGGTCATTCGTAAGATACGGCTTGACCTTTTCCGGCAAGCGCAGTGATGAGGTCGGGCGGATGGCCTCGTGGGCTTCCTGCGCTCCGGCTGCGCGGGTTTTATACGTGAGCGGGGCGTCCGGCAGATAGGCTTTTCCGTAGGTGTCCAAAATGTACTGGCGCACTTCCGTCAGGGCCAGGTCAGACAAATTGGTCGAGTCGGTGCGCATGTAGGTGATCAAACCGGTCGGCGCGCCTTCCCCAATATCCAGACCTTCGTACAACTGCTGCGCCAGGGCCATGGTCCGCCGCGCGGTATACCCCAGGCGCCTGGAGGCCTCTTGCTGTAAGGTACTGGTGATAAAGGGCGCCGCGGGACGCCGCCTCCGTTCGCTGCGCTTGATCCGCGCAATGACGTACTCAGCCTCATCCATATCCCCCAGCAGCGCCTGCACAGCGGCTTCGTTGGGCAGGTCCGGGTCGTTTCCGTCCACTTTGGTCAGCTTGGCGCGGAAACTGGTTCTTCCACCCACCGGTTTGAGCTCGGCTTCGATGGTCCAATACTCCACCGGGATGAAGGCATCCACCTCGCGCTCGCGTTCCACAATGGCCCGCAGCGCCA
>JAEXTI010000079.1 GCA_023406965.1 Chloroflexota bacterium | reverse complement strand
GATCATGCCGGGTTGGGTGATGATTTCGGAGATGCCCTGCACGCCCTGGCGCAGCACATCATCGGCAAGGCGCAGGGCCATGTCGAGGGTGGTGTTGGGCGGGGCCACCTTGAGCAACTGGTCGTTGGGCACAGTGACCAGGGTGTCGGCATAGGGTTGGAGTTTGGACATGCCTTCGCGGGCATTGCGCTGGCGGCGGCCCATCTCGAAGGTGAAGGGCATGGTGACAATGGCGACCGTCACCGCGCCGACCTCGCGAGCAGCGCGAGCAGCCACCGGGATGGAGCCGGTGCCCGTACCGCCGCCCATTCCTGCGGTGAGGAAGACCATGTCGGCGCCGCGAAGCACCTCGCAGAGGTCTTTGAAGCTTTCTTCGGCAGCTTCTTCGCCGCGGCGCGGGTCGCCACCAGCGCCCAGTCCGCGCGTGGTGCGCGGGCCGAGGGCCAGCTTAGTGGGAGCCAGGCTTTGATTGAGCGCCTGCAGATCGGTGTTGGCAGCAATAAATTCCACGCCCTTCAAGCCTAACTCAATCATGCGGTTGACGGCGTTGGAACCGCCGCCGCCCATCCCCAGGATTTTGAGAACCGGCTGGCGGCCAAGAAGTTGTTCAGAATTGCTTGTATCGGTAGAAATAATAGTTGTCATCGCATCACCTCTCTGCCAATATGGTTGCAAGTGTCGTGCCATCTCCGGTAATTCGTTCAACGCGGCAACCTGCCATGCGCAGGGCCACCAGGGTATCGTCAGAACAGGCGTCGCCCAGCACGGTCACCTTGCGCGCCAGGGCGGCTTCGGCAGCCGAGAAGCCAAAGGTGGGCATATGGCGGCGCAAAAAAGGCCGGATGGCGTCCAGATACCAGTCGGACAAACCGTTCTCGGATTGGGGGAGGAGCAGGTAGTGCTCGATGGGGTGATCGGAGGCTGATTTTGAGGCCGGAAGGGTGGGTGAATCGGCCTGGGCGCGCACAACCTGCCATTCACGGAAGGCTTGCGCCACGGGGCGGGGTTGCCCTTCTTCGCCAAACCAGGCCCCGGCGCTATGAGGATTGTTATCGGGTGCGGATAGCAGCCAGAAGGCAGCCATCTGAACGGCGGAAGGCAGCGGGTCGAGTAAGTTTTCAGCGTTCTGGGGATCGACAACTTCTTCGTCATGCAGCAGGCGGGCAATGGCCAGCGAGCTTTCAGCCTGTGCGGTAGGGTCGGCTGCCTGGAGGCCGCCGGCCTGAAGCAGAAAAGTGGGCAGGGGGCGCTGGAGGACGGCCTGGGAGATGGCCTGGTACCAGTCGGCGATGCGAAAACCGCGCTGGTCCTGGCTGCCTTCGGGGGTTTGATAGGGTTTAGCAGCGGGCCAGCGCTCGGGGCCGCCTGCGCCCCAATCCAGACCGCGACCGTTGTTCCAGGCGTAGGCTGCCAGCCCTAACTGTTCGAGGAGGTGCTCTTGCTTGCGACGCTGGAGAGTTTTGAGAGTGGATCGCAGAAAAGCGGTGTCCCAATAATGCCCGCCGGGTTCGAGAGGAGGCAGAACCGGCTGCAGCCCGGCTGAGAGCGCCATTTGGGCAAAGATCAGGTAGCGGTCGAGGAAGCGCTCTACCAGGTCTTGCTGAGCCCAGGCTGAGGAAGGCCAAGCGCTGCGGCTGTTGGGCTGGTCAAATAGGATGATCCGCCGGACGCCCCAGCGGGCGTAGGCGTCGAAGATGGGGCGCAAGCCGGCAGGCTCGGGCAGCGGGTCGAGAGGCAGGCGCAGGTGAATGAGCGGTTGGATTTTTGCTTTGGTGAGGGCGTTGAGGAAAACTTCGGGGATGGCACACTCGGCGGTGGCTTGCAGGACCAGCCAGCCGGCGCCGATTTCTTGCAGACGGGGCAGCCAGAATTGTATGTCGGCCTCACGGTAGTGCAGGGTGTCGGGAAAATAATGCAAGCCAATTCGATTTTGTGAAGCTTTCATTGTCATCTGGGCTCCTTTCATGAAGAGAAGGGAGCAAGAGTCATGCCAGATGAGGGGGAAGATTATCCGATTTTGAGACCGCTTACAAATGCCGGCGTGGATGTCTTACAATATGTGGCAGTGCAGGTTATAATTTCAGAGTTATGATATTGGTAACCGGAGGGACAGGATTCATCGGGCAGGTCTTGGTTCGACAACTGGTTGCAGCAGGTCACCCAGTGCGTATATTGCTGCGCCCGTCAAAGGCTTCGCCGCGCTTGCCCAAAGGAATCCCGGTGGAAGCGGCTGTGTGCAGCTTGAAAGATGAACGAGGACTGCGGGCTGCGATGAAGGGCGTGGAGGGGGTCTACCACTTGGCGGGCGCGGAACAGCGCGGTTCTCAGGCCGACCTGGAGGGCGTGGACATCGAGGGCAGCCGGATGGTATCAAAAGTTGCCGCGGAGGCTGGAGTGAGGCGAATGGTGTATCTGAGTCATCTGGGCGCAGATCGAGCTTCCGCCTACCCGGTGTTGAAGGCCAAAGGTATTGCCGAACGGTTGATCACGCAAAGCGGCGTGACGTATACCATCCTTCGATCGGCGCTCGTGTTCGGCCCTGGCGATCACTTCACCACCCGCCTGGCGCGTCTGCTCAAGATGACGCCGTTTGTTTTTTTAATGCCCGGTGAAGGACGCACGATGCTGCAACCGATCTGGATTGAGGATTTGGTGATGGCGTTGACGCTTTCGCTGGATGAAAACGTTGTTGAGAATCGGACGGTGGCCATTGGCGGGCCGGAATTTTTATCTTTTCGAGAGATCAGCGAGCAGGTGGCCCAGGCGGCAGGCGTGAAAAAACCGATGGTGTCTGCCTCACCGGCCTACTTGCGAATTTTAGCCGTATGGATGGAACACAGTATGCGCAACTTCCCCATGTCCATATTCTGGCAGGATTACCTGGCGGCAGACCGCACCTGCGAGTTGGATACACTGCCACGCTTGTTTGGATTGCTGCCCGAACGCTTTGGCCGGCAGTTGGATTATTTATGGCCGGCGAATAACCCATTCCCTTCGAGCGGGGCGGTGTAAGCGATGGCTGAGCGAGCGTTTTGCGTACACGGTCATTTTTATCAACCGCCGCGGGAAGATCCGCTGACGGGGCGAGTGCCACGCGAGGCGGGCGCAGCGCCCTACCAGAACTGGAACGAGCGCATCCATGCCCAGTGCTATTATCCGAACACCCTGTTGAGAAATTTCGAGCGAATCAGCTTTAATTTCGGGCCGACGCTGTTTGAGTGGATGTTTGACTACGATCCTGAGACGCAGGCGAACATCATTATGCAGGCAATGAAAAACGTTGAAGCCCAGCAGGTGGGGAATGCCATGGCCCAGGCATATAACCACACCATCCTGCCGCTGGCCTCGGAGCGGGATAAGGTGACCCAGGTTCGTTGGGGAATTGCTGATTTTGAATTCCGCTTTGGCTACAAGCCCCAGGGAATGTGGCTTCCGGAGACGGGCGCCGATAACGAAACGTTGCAGGTGCTGGCCGATTGTGGCATTCAGTTCACCATCCTGGCACCCTGGCAGGCCGATGCCGAGTCGGTGGATACCACCCATCCGTACCGGGTGAATTTACTCAATGGGCAGAGCCTTGTGGTGTTCTTTTACGATCAGGCTTTGAGCACGCGGGTGAGCTTTGACCCGGCTTCAACGGTGAATGCGGACCGTTTCATGGGTGAGCTGGTCATGCCGCGCTTCCGCTCCGAGTGGGAAGGGAACAACAAACCGCAATTGGTGATGATCGCCTCAGACGGAGAACTGTACGGGCATCACCAGCCTTTCCGCGATAAGTTCCTGGCTTACCTGCTGGATAAAGCCGCCAAGAATCACGGCGCGCAGGTTACCTATCCAGCTAAATGGCTGCGTGATCACCCCGTGGATGAAATTATCTCGATCCGGCCGCGCACCTCGTGGAGTTGCTACCACGGGGTGACGCGCTGGTCAGGCAACTGCTCCTGCACGCCCAACGGTGAGTGGAAAGAACCCTTCCGCAAAGCGCTGAATACACTGGCGGATGCAATGGATGAAGAATACGAAATGGCGCTGAAATCCTGGGTGGACGACCCCTGGGAGCTGCGCAATCGCTATATTGATGTGGTGCATGGCGAAGAGACTCTGGAAGGGTTGGTCTATGAGCAGGGGGGGAAGCGACCCGAAGGGCGCGAACTGGAGAAGCTGCAATACTTCTTGCGCAGCCAGTATGAACGGCAGCGCATGTACACCTCTTGCGGCTGGTTCTTTGACGATTTGGACCGGATCGAGCCGCGAAACAACCTGGCTTACGCGGCACAGGCTACCTGGCTGAACCGTTTGGCAACAGGCAACGATTTGACTGAGACCATTGCGGAAGAATTGACCGCTGTGCGTAGCTGGCGCAGTGGGTTGAAGGCCGAGGACGTGTTCCTGAAGCACCTTCAACGGGCAGGAGCGGCCTGGCGGGAGAAGGTGGAAGAGTAATCGTCAAACAGCAGATCCATACGGTGCGTTAGCGCCATATGGATCTGCTGTTTGATACGGCAAAAATTTTACAGACCTGCCAGCAGCTTTTCCACCTGGTATCCGGAGGCGCGAGAGGCTTTGAGCAGTTTCTTGCGCATTTCCTGGCAGATGAGCAAGCGCTCGACGAACAAGGATGCGCTGGCGTTGGCGTCGGCGAGAGAATCGAAGGCGGACAATAGTTCTACCCAGCCGATCCATTCCTCAAAGGCTTCGCGGTTGAACCAGAGGATGTCTTTGTAGCGGTTGACGCCCAGGAAGGTGCGCACTTCGCCATCGGCCAGCCAGGCGAGGACCATTTCGGCCAGGGGCTGCTTGCCGCACTGGCTAAAGGTGTCCTGGGTGGCGCAGAGCAGTTTGAGGCGAGCCACCACACGGTCGGCGGCGGGGGCGTCCAAGCCCAGGCTCAGCGCGGTTTCATGCAGAGACTTGCCGAGCTGCCACTCGTCGATCCAACTGCGAGTCACAGCGGCGGGCTGGGTGTCTTCGCTCAGGCGACCTATATTGCGCAGGAAGAGGAAGCCGATCCAGGCGACCCATTCGGGGAAGTGATCATCGTCCAGGCGCTTGAGGATGTTCGCCAGGGCTTCGTGGTAGGCGGTGGAGCCGGGCAAGGGGAAGCGCTCGTCGATCAAACGCAGTTTGAGGCTGGCTTCTAACTCGATACTCAGTTGCTCCAAAATGGGGGTCGGGTCGCCGGTGAGTTCGTTGAGATCGTTGATCCCGCGCAGCAGCGCGCCCAACTTGCCCTGGGCTTCGGGCAGCAGGTGCTCGGGCAGCACCTGCCCGGCGGAATTCAGGCGCTGCTGGGACAGATAGTTGATGTACCCGGGGTTGAACAGCTCGCGCAAAGGGCCCAGCACGGGCTGCAGGGTCAGTTCACGCAGGGCTTCGCGCACATCCGGTACGCCGCGCCCATTGAGATACTCGTACAGCTTGCGGTATGAGCCCCATTCGTCGTCGCGCACGGCGCGGAAATCGAGGAACACATGGTACTCGTAGGCATTCAGGACCAGGAAGATGCCTTTGTCTTTCATGTCCTGGCTGGAGAAGAGGAACTCCAGGCCGCTGACCTGGTCGCGGGCCAGGATGAAGCCATTTGGCTCGGCCTGGATGTTGAGTCCTTCGGCCAGGGTGCGCTGGACCATGCGCCGCTCGCCGCCCGCGCCTTTGATGAGGAAACCGGCAGAAGTGCGAATCCAGCCTTGCGTGCTGCCGTAGCGGTTGTGCACCACCACCAGAGCGCGCTCGGAGCCGACTCCATTGGAATAGGCAAACACGTTCTCGTCCACGCCGCCACCGGTGAAGAAATCGTAGAGCAAGAAATTGTCCACCCCGGCAAACAAGGCGCGGCGGTGCAGCAGCGGGGAAATTTCGCGGGCATGGCGGTCAAGGAGGTAGCCATCGGGGTGTTCGTCCCACAGTGCTTTGCGAAATTCCATGCCGTATTTCTCGGAATAGCCCTCGAACTGGC
Source organism: Chloroflexota bacterium (assembly GCA_023406965.1). Next base: position 3,463 of record JAEXTI010000079.1, on the reverse strand, counting down.
CGTGCCCAAACATAGGCAGACCGGGCATGGTGGCCATGAGCACGCAGATGCCGAAGTACTTGTCGCCCTTGCCGAACTGATCGACGGCGGTACGCTCGTCGGGGTTGTTCATGAAGTTGACGTAACGCTTGAGAATCTCGGGTTCAAATTCGAGAGTGTTCTTGATCAGCGTGCGGTACTTGTCGTTTTCTTCGTTGCGCAGCATGTTCATGAAGGCGCTGTTGTAGACACGGTGCATGCCCAACGTGCGCACAAAGTAGCCTTCCATCAGCCAGAAGGCTTCGGCCAGCAGGAGAGTGTCGGGGGCTTCACGAGCCACTCGATCCACCACCTCGCGCCAGAATTCCACGGGGAAGGCTGCCTCAAAATCGGCGCGAGGAATGCCGTTTTCGGCGCGGGAGGGGATAGCCCCGCCGCCGCCCGGCTCGGGGAACCACAGGCGCTGGTAGTGCTTTTTGGCCAGGGTCATGGCGGCGTCAAAGCGGATGATGGGGAAGCGCCGGGCCACGCCCAGGATGGTTTGGATGACCGCTTCACGCACGGCAGCGTTGAGGTAGTTGAGTTGGGCGGTGTCGTTCCAGGGCATGGTGGTACCGTCGTTGCCGTGGTAGATGAAACGGGTCTGCCCGTTGCGGTGATCCTGGTACTCGAAGACCACGGCAGCATCGCTGCGCGAGAAGTAATGATCCTCAATGCGAATGCTGACCGCCGGGTCGTTGGATAGATCGGGCCCGGTGAAGGAATAGGCCGGGTAGGGTGGATAGGAAAGGGACAAGAACCAATCGGGATGGTGGACCACCCAGCTCGAGTCGATGCCCATGTGGTTGGGCACCATGTCAGAGGCCAGGCGGATGCCGTGCTGCCAGGCCCGGTCGCGCAGGTTGTGGTAGGCATCTTCGCCGCCCAGATCCCAGGCCACATCATAGCTGTGCAGGGAATAGGCCGAGGCGATGGCCTCCTGGTTGCCCATCAACTGCTTGATTTTTGCCGAGGCTTTGCTGCGCTCCCACAAACCGATGAGCCACAGGCCGCTGAATCCGCGGCGGGCCAGATCGGCCAGTTCTTCATCTGGAATCTGATCGAGGCGGGTGATGGGGCGGTCATACTGGCGGCTGAGTTGATCCAGCCAGACATAGGTGTTCTTGGCGATGAGCACCAGACGGGGCATCCATTCTCGGTCGGGGCTGAAGGCTTCCACTTCCAGTTCGGCAGCGCCACGGTCAAAGGTGGGAATGACCGTTGGGCCGGGGCCCATAAAGGGCAGCTTCTCTTCTTCTTTGATCAAATCCAGGCTGCTGAGCAGGCGGTAGAGATAACGACCGAGAAGGTCGCTCCAGCGTTCGCGGATATATTCGAGCTGACCGGTGAGGGAGTAAGGTACGGCGATGGCCGGGCTGCGCAGCATCTCAACCAGGCTGTCACGCTCGGGGCCGAAGGGCGGCTGGCTCTCGAAGAAAGTTTGCAGGCCGCTGATGATACGGCGGTACCCAACCCCGGCAGCCAGGTCGCTGTCGTCGAACAATTCGGCGAAGGGCTGGGCGGCGGGGTTCTTGTTGGCAATCCACAGCATGAGTAGCTCTTCGAGGAGCACCTGGCGGTTGGGGACGCCTTCGGTTTCTTCTTCCAGGTAATCGGTCAGGGTTTGCTCTCCGCGGTAAACCGCCAGGGGCGGGAAGGCGTCGGCGAACTGGGCCAGGGTCTGGTTTACGGCTTGCTCGCCAACACCGGCGTAGAGGAATTCGAGAGCCTGAGCCATGGCCTGGGGGTTGACCTGCTTGCGGTAGGTGGCAATGACTAGGTGCAGGATTTCGTCAATCAAGCCGAGGGCGTTGAGCTGCCCGGCCTTGATAGTTTCTTCGGGGAAGCGTACCAAGTCGCGGCGGGTATTCATCTTTTGGGCGAACGTCCGCACGGCGTGGAAGTTGGCGAAAATCACATTGCCAGTGAGAGAGAAGAGACTCTGGTCAAAATGATATCGGTCGCGAGCCTGGCGGGAAACATGGAATTCCATAGGGCTTCCTTTCAGTAGGTTAATGGCGGAGGATGAAGTTGAATTCCGAACTTAATTATTATACAACGGGGAGGGTCTCATTGAGCAATGAGTGAGATGTGAGTTTGTAGGTTGGGATCGTAATTCTAAGACGCGGGAAAGGATTACTGCGGTACGAAGAGGGGGGGGCCTGCGTTAGAGACCCGCCGGGGTGGTCAACGGGGCGGGTCTTGCCCGTGGATCTGTGAGTCGAGCCTGCAAGGGTGTTTGAAAACCAACGGGGTGAGCCTGCGTTAAAGACCCGCCCCTACCATAGAGGTGCGTAGCGGCGGGTCTTTAATGCGGGGAGGGTGGTGTGGTTGATAGGTGCTTGTGCGGGCTGAATGCATGGAGTTACACTGGAAGACCCGCCGGGGGTGGTTAACCGGGCGGGTCAATGAGCCAAGCCCGCGTTAAAGACCCGCCCCTACAGGATCGGGGGGAATGGTGGGACTATGAGACTAATTGCGGGAGGGCGAAATAGACGCCGGGAGCGTCCTCCAGCTTCACCTCGGCAACCAATTTGCCGGAATCGACCAGTTTGCGCATGGTTTTTTCTGCCAGCGGAGCAGGCCAGCCAAACATGCGCGTGATGTCTGCCTGCCGGGCAGCGCCGACCGATTTGAGATAGGTGGAAGCCAGGTTGCGGCGAGCATCCGATTCGGTGATGGGGTGGGCTTGTTCGATGACTTCGGGGTAATGGCGGGCAACGATTTCGTAAATAAAGGCGTACTTCCATGCGCCGACCGGGGCCACGCCGATGGGCAGGATGCGCAGAGAGGTTTGCAATTCATCCAGGGCGCGATTAAAGATCGAATCGCTGCCCTTGCTGGTCAAGCGAACCGCTTTGCGCAGCGCTAAAGTGTCTAGCGGGCCCTGGTCGAGGATGGCCTCATAGACGGCACGGGATTCTGCGGTCAGCAGGCCGTTTTGGTAATCGATCAGGTAATCTTCTTCGGGTGAGCCGTAATTGGGCGAGAGAGCATAGAAAGAAGGGAACAGGGCCAGGGAGATGAAGGTGTTGCGGTGGCGCAGCACGCGGGAATAAAAGACTCGCTTTTGGGGCAGAAGGCTGTCCTTCCAATCCCAGGTGATGTGCCCGGGGTCGTCGTGCGCATCGGGGACGGGGCGGTTTCCGGCGGCGGCATTCCACAGGCTGGGCGCCTCGGCGCCTTTGACCGGCCAGAAAAAAGTGAAACCACGTGTGTTGATCCAATCAACGGCTTCATCCACCGATGCCAGGCGCAATCCCGGCGCGATGCGGTAGGTTTGGGCGCGGTATTGGGTGAGAGCTTCTTTTGAGAGAGTGGTCATCATGAGTCCGGCTGTGATGGAAGATGCCTCAGTAAAGCGTGAGGCAGCCCGGTGCAAACCCGCTGGGGATTGCTGCGGGGCCAAGCCAATTGTAAACGAAATATGAGGTGTTTGTGGGGG
>JAEXTI010000051.1 GCA_023406965.1 Chloroflexota bacterium | reverse complement strand
CTGGATGCCGAAGATCAGAAAACTCTACTCTCCTTTGTGCTGTATGGCGATCCGCTCATTGGACTAGATAATATTCAAAAGCTTTCAAAGGTCAGTTTGCGATTGAAACGGCCCTTCCTCTTGAAGGTAGCCCAAGAGCAGCCTTTACCTCAGGCAGGCAGCACGGTGTTCGCGAAGAAAGCAATTGCCCAGGTCAAAGAACACTTGCAAGATTACCTACCTGGGATGGATAGCGCGGCTGTCCACTTCAGCCACCAGGTGCTGGTTGGACGCAGCGGAGACTCGAAGAACAAGAAGAGCGTGGAAGGGGAAGAACGTTTGGTCGTTACGTTCAGTAAACAGGTGCCCACGTTGAAACAAGTCCACCGGCATTATGCGCGAGCTACGGTAGATACCGAGGGAAAGTTGGTTAAGCTGGCGGTATCCAGGTAGGGGTAAGTAGTCATGTAAAGCGAGCCCCCGGCATGAACTAGCCGGGGGCTCTTTTTTGGAATTCGCTTAACAATCCGGTATAATTCACCGTCTAGTGATCATCAAGAAGTAAGTGGAGGCGCAACATCTATGGGAAAGCAGTGGACTGGGAGTCAAATCCGAGACACGTTTGTAAAATTTTTTACTGAGAAGCACGGCCACACGTTCGTGCCCTCTTCGTCTTTGGTTCCGGGTGGGGATCAGACTCTGCTCTTTACCAACGCCGGCATGGTGCAGTTTAAAGATGTGTTCCTGGGCACCGACCACCGTCCCTATACTCGGGCTGTTAATTCGCAGAAATGTATGCGAGTTGCGGGGAAGCATAATGACCTGGATGATGTTGGCCGTGATGATACCCACCACACTTTTTTTGAAATGCTAGGCAACTGGTCCTTCGGGGATTATTACAAAAAAGAAGCGATCTCTTGGGCCTGGGAATTATTGACAGATGTTTATGGGTTGGATAAAAGTAAGTTATACGCCACTTGCTTTAAAGATGATAAGGGCGATATACCGACCGACGAAGAAGCGGCGACTTATTGGAAGCAGCAGCCCGGATTCAATCCGGAGCATGTGCTGTATTACGGGCGGAAGGATAATTTTTGGGAGATGGCGGACACGGGGCCTTGCGGTCCGTCCAGCGAGATCAATATTGATCGAGGACCTGAAGCCTGCGACAAGCAGGGCGTACCAGGGCATATTTGCCAGGTGAATGGAGATTGTAAACGTTTCCTGGAAATTTGGAACCTTGTTTTTATCCAATATAATCGTCTCAGCCCGACTCAGTTGGAGCCTCTACCTGCTACACATGTAGACACGGGAATGGGGTTCGAGCGGATTGTCTCGTTGCTAGAAGGGGTAAATTCCAATTATCGGACCGATTTGCTATGGCCCCTCCTGGCGCGAGTACAAAGCTTGACCGGGCATACGGACGCGCAGGTTGATGAATACTTCACGCCTTACCGGGTGATCGCGGATCACGTCCGGGCGGCGTCTTTCTTGATCGCTGATGGTGTTGTACCAGGAAACACGGGGCGGAACTACGTTTGCCGGATGATTATACGCCGTGCGGCACGATTTGCTCAAAAAATTGGGTTGCATGAGCCCTTTATGGCGAAAGTAGCCCAAGAAGTCCTTGAGGGCTATGGCGATTTCTACCCTGAATTGGTGAAAAACGGGAATGCTATTCTGGACAGCCTCACTCGCGAAGAAAAGCGTTTCCAACGCACCGTTGAAGGGGGAATGAAGCAGCTAGATGAGATCTTTGCGGAGATGAAGGCAACAGGGCAAACAGTGCTGGAGGGCAGGCGGGCGTTTGATCTTTACGCGACACATGGACTTCCGCTGGAGTTGACGCGGGATGTGGCTCGCGAGCAAGGTTTAGACGTAGACCAGGAAGGATTCCGATCTGCGATGGAGGAGCACCGCGTTGCTTCTGGGGCTGGTAAGGCCTTTGGACCCATGGGTGGCGAGGATGTGGATGTGTTCCGGACGATCTTTGAGGGGCTGCAGGCAAAGGGAGAACTGGACAAAGCTGGCGTTCGTTATGACCCTTATGGCGGACTGGATGTAGAGACCGACCTGCTCGCGATTGTCCGCGAAGGTGAGTCTGCGCCGCTTTCGGTAACGGGCGACCGTGTTGAGCTGCTCTTGCCGCAAACATCGTTTTATGTGGAAGCGGGCGGGCAAGTTTCTGACATGGGACGGATCGTATCGGTCAACCAACCGCAGTGGGAAGTTCGCGTCGATGAAATGCGCAAGCCGGCGGCCGGAGTCATTGTGCATGTCGGCACTGTGGTCAAGGGCACCGTGCGGGTTGGAGACCGGGTGATTGCGCAGGTGGATAGTCAGCGCCGCAAAGACATCATGCGCAACCACACCGCGACCCATCTGCTGCACGCCGAGCTTCAGGCGGTACTCGGCGATCATGCTCGACAGGCGGGTTCGTCGGTAGCACCGGACCGACTCCGCTTTGACTTTACTCATCCTGAAGGAATGACCCAAGATCAGATCGACCTGGTTGAGGCGAGAGTCAATGAGGCAGTTTTGGCGAATTACTCATTGACCACACGGGTCAAACCATTGCAACAGGCGATCTCGGAGGGGGCCATGGCACTCTTCGGAGAAAAATATGGCGAGCATGTGCGCACAGTGACGATTGGCGACGACGAAACGGTTTCGTATGAACTGTGCGGTGGGACGCATGTTGGTGAGACAGGGGATATTGGCCTGTTCTTGATCACCAGCGAAAGCAGTGCCGCGGCGGGAGTGCGCCGTATTGAGGCAGTTACCGGCAGAGCAGCATACGAGTTGGTTCAGAAGCGTTTCCACTTGCTTCGATCAGCGGCGGGGCTATTAGAAACTGCCCTTGATGATGTTCCCGAAAAGGCTGAGATGGTCATCGAAGATTTGGGCCAAGCCCGTAAAACGATTGCCGGGCTGCGCCAGCAAGTTGCCTCTGCGGAATTTGAATCTCAGTTGCCAAGGGTTGTTTCGGTAGGAGACGTTCCCGTTCTGGCGTTGGAGTTGAGCGGGGCCGATGCTGATGCGCTGCGGGCCATGACGGACCGTTTCCGGCAGAAGTATGGAAGCGGCGTGGTGGTTCTTGCGGGTGTGACTGATGGTAAGCCGGTCATCATTGGCGCTGTCACCGAGGATTTGGTCAAACGCGGGCTGCACGCGGGAGATTTGGTCAAGCGGGTGGCTCAGGTGGTGGGTGGCGGCGGGGGGGGGCGCCCGACTCTGGCTCAGGCTGGAGGGCGCGACGCTGAGCGACTGTCTGAAGCATTGGACCAAGTAGTGCCTTACGTGAAAGAGAAGCTAAAATAACAAAAAAGACCGGGATTTTCGTCCCGGTCTTTTTTTTGTGCGGAGCATTATGCGAGGGTTTCCAGGTATTCCAACAACAGGCGGACGCCGAAACCGGTGCCACCCTTTTGGCAATAGGGCAAATCTTTCGGAGAGTCAGCCAGCCCGGCGATGTCCAAATGTGCCCAGGGAATGTCGTTTTCAATGAATTGTTTGAGGAAGATGGCGCCCAAGATGGCGTGCCCTTCGCGACCGCCAGAGTTTTTGAGGTCTGCATCGTCGCCCTTGGTAGCTTGAAGATACTCATCATCTAGAGGGAGTTGCCAGAGTCGCTCGCCTGTTTTTTCGCCTGCGTCAAACAACTGCCGGGCGAGTTCTTCGGAGTTGCTGAACAGCCCGGCGCGAATGCGGCCCAGAGCAACGACGACGCCGCCGGTGAGGGTGGCAAGGTCGACAATTGCACGAGGTTGGAAGTTCTGTTGCGCATAGGTGAGAGAATCGGCCAGTACCAAGCGACCTTCGGCGTCGGTTGAGACAATTTCTACAGTCTTTCCCGACAGGGTGGTGATGATATCATCGGGGCGGTAAGCCCGGCTGGAGATCATGTTTTCGGCTGCGCCAATCACGCCGATGACAGGCATCTTCACCTTGAGTCGGGCAGCGGCGTACAGTGCGGCGAGAACATCAAGGCCGCCACACTTATCGTATTTCATGCCCTGGATGTTCGTGGTGTCTTTGAGGGAGTAGCCGCCCGTGTCAAATGTGAGCGCCTTGCCCACCAAGACCACCGGTTTGGCGTCTGTCGAGGCGTTATGCCCTCGGTATTCGAGCACGATCAGGCGGGAGGGGGTCTGGCTGCCAACACCGACTGCCAAAATTGCGCCCGCATTCATGGCGGCGAGAGCTTTCTCGTCAAGGATTGTGCACTTGAGCCCGGTTTGCTTGGCCAGTTCGAAAGCCCGATCGGCGAGGGAAACGGGATTGATCACGTTCGCCGGTTCGTGTGACCATTCGCGAGCTAAAATGACGGCATCGGTGAGGATTTGAACGCGATTCAGAAGGTCGGCGGCTTTTCCGGTGGTAGGTTCACCGCGAAGGAATACGTTCACCGGTTTGCTCTCCTCGTCAGCCTTCTTATAGAGGGTGAACCGATAAGCCCCTAAACGTAATCCTTCAAGCAAGGCAGCAGTTCCTCCAGGCGTGCCGAGGGCATCCACTGCACCGAGATCCAAATCTGCTTCGGTAACTGGGCTGGCAATGAGCCATTTCCCTAACGCGCCGCCGGCTTTGCGGAAGGCTTCGGCATTGGCTTTTTCGGTTACGCCGAGAGAGACAATGATCTGCATGCTAGCGGGGTCGCCCAGAGTGAGTAAGTCGCCGGCGGCTTTGCCGGGCCGGCCTGTTTCGGCCACATCAGGGGCAAATTCGAACCGCACCTGAACGGGGGCGGGGGAATGTTTTTTGTCTGCGAGGGTCAGTTGCAGACGTTGTTGGGGGATAACAGATGCGGGCATAATTCAACTCCTTGGTTAGTTTGGCAACGATGGGCCTGTAATTTCCCATAAAATGATTTCGGGGGGGCATAAGAACCGCACTCGGGGAGCGGCCTTTCCTTCAAGACCGATTCCACGGGTAATGTATAACACCATATCGCGAATTTGATACCTGCCGGACTGGAACTTCCGCCCATATAGTGAGGCGGTGAAGAGCGGCCCAACAACAGGCAAGCATACCTGCCCGCCGTGTGTGTGGCCGGAGAGCATCAGATCAAACCCGGCTTGTGACGCTTCCGGAGCCAGATCAGGGGAATGATAGATCAGGATGTGGAATTCGCCGTTGGCATTAGCGGTCAGACCAGGGAGGGCGGGCGAATCCAGGAAGGGGCGGTGGGTACAGAAGGCCCCCGATACGCGGAAGGACTGGTCGTCTATGTGCAGGTCCACGCTCTCGTTGTTGAGCCAGCGGACAGGCAGTTCCTTGATTACATTTGGGAAGATGTGGGCGAGGTCTACCGCTTCGCTCCCGTTGACAAAAAAGACCCCCAATGGAGCACGCCATTCCGATATGGCCTGTTGGGCAGCTTGAATTGCGATGGGATCTTCAACATAGGATAGATTTAGGATGTCTCCGCTAAAGAGGATCAGATCAGGGGCCAGATGACGAATTTGCTCTGCGAGCTGCTTTTCGCGGCGGGTGAGTCGCTCGATGTGCAAGTCGCCCAGATGGAGAATGCGCAAGGCTTTTCCGGGGGAGAATTTGGAAGTCACTAGCTTTTGATGCGTGACGGTTAATCGGTGAGGTTCGATCCAAAAGCCGTAAATTACCAATCCTGTGCCGATAACTTGGAGCACAATGGATATGGGAGGCGGAAGGAAAGCAAACAAAGCTCTCAAAATGGCCAGTAACAAGACTGGGGGCTTGTCGGGGCCAAACGAGATTTGTTTTTTGGGGAGCAGCCATAGCAAGATCCAGTCTGCGAGGTAGAAAAGCCACAAAACTCCCGCATACAACCAGTCTCCCCAGGCGGGTAGAGCAGCCAGGCTAAACAATATCAGAGCAAACAGGGGAGCGGGGATACGTTGGATATCGTCGAAGCTCCGCAGCACTGCATCGAATTCGTTGCCGAGGGTACCAGGAAAATGTTTGTGCCGGCTGAAATCTTTTGGCTCCAATGGATTAACCTCGCGCGCGCTGTTCCTGTAAGGCGACGATTAATTTGCGGCAATAATCAGGAATATCTTTCACGACCCTTCCCCAGACGATGTTTCCAGAACGGAAGGCGGGCTCATCGCGCCAGACAGCGCCTGCATTGATTAGATCGTCCTTGATGCCTTCGCTGCCAGTGGCCTGGTGACCGGACACAATGCCCGCGCTAATTCCTACAAGCCCCGCGTGGCAGATCATGCCCACTGTCTTGGCTTGATCGTACATACTCCGCACGATGCGTTTCACCGGTGTATAGCGGCGGAGCTTGTCGGGCGCCCAGCCTCCGGGGATCAATACGGCATCATAATCTTTCGGATCAACGGCCTCAAACCCTATTTGGCTTGTGGCAGGGATTCCATATTTCCCCTGAAATGTTTCTTGTGCTGATAAACCCGCGATCACCACTTGGGCAGCTTCTTCTTGCAATCGCATGATTGGAACCCAAAATTCCAGGTCTTCGAAGTCGGCGGCAACCAGATACAGGACCTTCATCCCTTGTAATGTCATTTTTACCTCATAACGACAAGGTTAATCGATAGGCGAAAAAAAGTCAAATTGAGACGCTGAGGGTTGGCTGTCCCCCCATCAAGAGAGGAGAATCAAAAACGGTTTGCTTGATTACAAACCGTTTCTGGTCAGTGGAGCTAGAATGGTTAGATGAGAGGAATGATATTGCTGAACATATTGCCAATTGCGGGTCCAAGTAAGGCCAGGATCACAAGCACTGCAACCGCAACGAGAATAAGAATTAATGCGTATTCAACTAATCCCTGGCCTTTTTGATTCTGCGTTATGCCCATTTCATCACCTCCCTTCTATGCATTTTTCAAGCTTGATTGAGGGCAAAAGCATGTTCGACGCTTTCATTCCAGTCCAAACTGGTTAACATTAATTAATTATGAGACGATTTGAATTGAAAAGCAATAAACTTTGCATAAGTGAAAGAAAAAAGGGTGCAGGTCTTTTGACCTGCACCCCGGTGGGGCGGCTTCTAGTTGCGGGTTAATCTTTTTCTGGAAGCCAGCAGCAGAGCACAAGTTCCTTGGCCGCTTTGACTTCATCGACACGACGGACTGGGGTGTTGTGGGGAGCCTCTTTCAGCAAGGCGGGATTGCTCCGCGCTTCTTCGGCGATTTTGATCATGGCCTCGACAAAGGCGTCCAACGACTCAAGCGATTCTGTCTCAGTAGGCTCAATCATCAGGGCCTCGCGGACGATCAATGGGAAGTAGTTGGTTGGCGGGTGGAAATCGTAATCCATTAACCGTTTGGCAATGTCTAAAGCGTGCACATCGGGCACATCTTCCCAGTGACCTTCGAATACACATTCGTGCATGCACATGCGATCAAAGGCCAGCTTATAGCTTCCTTGTAGGCGAACGCGCAGGTAGTTGGCGTTGAGCACGGCGTTTTCGGCTATTTCCCGAAGGCCCTGCGGGCCGTGCATGGCGATGTAGGTGTAAGCGCGAACCATCATGCCGAAGTGCCCAAAGAAGGATTTCACACGCCCAATGGAGTGGGTGGGCATGTGCAGCCCATACAGGGGTGGAAAGTCTTCGGTTCCTTCTTCTTTGATAACAGCGATCGGACCGGGCAAGAATTGGGCAAGTGAAGCGACCACGCCAACCGGACCAGAACCCGGGCCGCCGCCACCATGAGGTGTGGAGAAGGTTTTATGGAGGTTAAAATGCATCACATCAATGCCAAGATCGCCGGGCCGGGCGATGCCGAGCAGAGCGTTCATATTGGCGCCGTCACCGTACACCAGCCCGCCGACCTTGTGAACCATTTCAGTAACTTTGAGGATGTTGCGCTCAAAGAGGCCTAAAGTGTTGGGGTTGGTGACCATGATCGCGGCGATGGTGTCATCGCAGAGTGCTTGCAGGGCGTTAAGATCGACATCGCCGTTTGTGTCGGTGGGGACCGGGACAACTTGGAAACCGGCCATCGCCGAGGTGGCAGGATTGGTGCCATGAGCAGAGTCGGGGATGAGCACTTTGGTGCGCTTGAGATCGCCGCGAGATTGGTGATAGGCGCGGATGATCATGATTCCGGTCAGTTCGCCGTGGGCGCCGGCGGCGGGTTGAA
>JAEXTI010000027.1 GCA_023406965.1 Chloroflexota bacterium | reverse complement strand
AGCAGAGAGCGCAGCAGGCTGCCGGGCTGCTTCAACCAGGTGGCCATGTCGGCCAGCGTGCGGCGTACGAATTTGCCGATCTTTTCCCAGCCCGAGCGCAGCATCCCGGCGGCGGGAATGGCCGCGAAACTGAACCCCCACAGCATGGTGGAGGGTTGTTGCAGCAGGGCGGGCAGGCCGATTTCGGCCAGGCGGGCAAAGGCGATGGGCAGGAACAGGGCCATGCCCGCCATTCCCACCAGGCGATCCATGACCAGCGAAGCGGTGGCGGTGGCGGGATCGATGCGCATTTGCACCGCCCCAAACAGGCGCACCACGTCGCCGCCGATGGTGGTGGGCAGGAAATTAGAGGAGAACAGCCCGGCGTAGGTGATGCGCACGCTTTCGCCGGCGCGCACGGGGGCGTTGGCCGTGCGCAGCAGCACGTGCCAGCGCAGGCCTACCGCGGTGCGCGAGACGAACATGAGCAAGGTGGCCAACGCCAGCCTGCCAAGAGAGATGCGCCGGAAAGCCGCCAGCAGTTCTTGCCAATCTTGTTGCAGCAATAGGACGACCAGCAGGATCAGCATGAGCAGCGTGCCGCCCAGGCGCAGCCAGAAACGCGCTCCGCGGGATTCTCCGTTCATTCTTCTTTGGGCGTGGTGTTAATCGCTGTACGGACGGTGTAGGTGGTCTTGCCCTGCGATTCGTGGTAGGTGCGCACTAGCAGTTCGGCGATCAGGCCCATGAGGATGGACTGAAAGCCCAGCACCGACAACATGATAGCGATCTGAAAGAAGGGCGAGGTGAGCACTTCAATTCCAACAGCCACTCGCCGCACCGCCAGAAACAGCAACACAGCCAGGCTAATTCCAATCAGGATAATGCCGGTGCCGCCGAACAGGTAGATGGGTTTATTGGCGTAGCTTAGCAGGAATTTGACCGTGAACAGGTCCAGTACCACCTTGAGAGTGCGCTCCAACCCGTATTTGGCCTTGCCAAAGCGGCGCGGGTGGTGGTGGACGGGCATTTCCAGGATTTTTGCCCCCACCGAATGGGCGTAGACGGGGATAAAGCGGTGCATTTCGCCGTACAGGCGGAAGCCGGTCAGTACCTCGCGCCGGTAGGCTTTGAGGGTGCAGCCGTAATCGTGCAGATGCACGCCCGTGACCCACGAGATGAGCCCGTTCGCCAGACGCGAAGGCAGAGTGCGCGTGGCAAAGTTGTCCTGGCGGTTGATGCGCCAACCAGAGATGACATCGTAACCCTCGTCCAACTTTTGCAACATGGCCGGGATATCGGCAGGATCGTTTTGCAGATCGGCGTCCAGCAGCACGATGATTTCACCGTAGGAATGATCGATTCCGGCGGCAATGGCTGCCGTTTGGCCAAAGTTGCGGCGCAACAGTACAACGCGCACATGCTCAGGATCCTTCTCGGCCAGCTCGGTGAGGATTTGTGGGCTGCGGTCACGTGAGCCGTCATCCACCAGCACAACCTCCCAGGTTAGTTTGAGTGGCTGAATGGCGGCCATGACGGCCTGGTAAAGCAGGGGTAGGTTTTCTTCTTCGTTATAAACAGGGATTACCAGGGAAAGATCCATGATTTGAAGTTCATCCGTTGACAGAGCAAGATTGAAAGGGGAGGTTCCAATTCACGGCAATTATAATCCAGAATTGGGGTGGTATAATCTAGCCGTGCTCCCCGACCTGCAGTTGAACGATCATGTGGTTTTGCGCAAGCCGCATCCCTGTGGGGGATACGAGTGGAAGGTTATGCGCCTGGGCGCCGATATTGGGTTGGAGTGCTGCCAGTGCAAGCGCGTGGTGCTCATCACCCGTCGCGAACTGGCCCGCCGGGCGAAGAAAATCATCAGCGGAGGGCAAAATGACCCCCAGCCCGGTTGAACCCCGGCGGATAGTGTTTTTGTTCTCCGATACAGGCGGAGGGCATCGTAGCGCCGCCGAAGCGATCATCGAAGCGCTGGACCTGGAGTTTCCAGGAAAAACGCGCTGCGAGATGGTTGATTTTTTTAAGTATTATTACCCCCCACCATTCAACTACGCCAGCCGCATTTACCCGGTGCTTTCACGCATGCCCAAGTTATGGCAGGCGGGATACCTGCTGACCAACGGCTCGCGGCGGACGCGCTTTTTGAATTACACTTCCTGGCCCTATATCCGCCGGGACTTGAGCCGTCTGATCCCCGAACACCCCTGTGACCTGGTGGTCTCGGTGCACCAGTGGATCAATCACCAGATGGCCAAGTTGGCCATCAAAGAAAAGCTGCCCTTTGTGACCGTGGTGACCGACCTGATCTCGACGCACGCCGCCTGGTATTCCTACCGTGCCACCCAGGTGATTGTCCCAACCGAAGCGGCATATCAACGCGGTTTGAAATCAGGCCTGCGCCCGTATCAATTGACAGTCGCCGGAATGCCGGTGGCGGAGCGTTTTTGCAATCAAACCGAAGATCGCGAAGCCATCCGCGCGCGGTTGGGGTGGGCTGCCGACCGCCCGGTGGTGCTGCTGGTGGGGGGCGGCGAAGGCATGGGGCCTCTGGAAGCGATGGCAACAGCGCTGGACGAAGCGCATTTGCCGGTCAGTCTGGCGATCATTTGCGGGCGCAATGAATCTCTGCGCGAGCGTTTGAGCCGCCGCAAGTGGTCTATTCCGGCCCATGTCTACGGTTTTGTCACCGAAATGCCTGCCTTTATGCGCGCTGCCGATATCCTGGTCTCGAAGGCCGGGCCGGGCACGATTTGCGAGGCTTTTATCGCCGGCCTGCCACTGATTCTTTATGGAAAAATGCCGGGGCAGGAGGATGGTAACGTGACCTATGTGGTGGATACGGGCGCGGGCGTGTGGGCCCCCGAGCCGGATCAGATGGTGGCGGTGGTTCGCCGCTGGTTGGGTGACCCAGCCGCCCGCCAAAAAGCCGTCCAGATTTGCTCGAGTCTAGCTCGCCCGACTGCCTCAAGAGAAATTGCTCGCCTGCTGGCCAAACAGGCCGGTGTGCGCTGACGGCTGGCACATAGCCATCTGCCATCGGGTATAATTCAACCATGCCCATTCTGGACTCCCGTACACTCGAATTTACCAGCCGCGGCCCCGACCAAACCCGCCGCCTGGGTACGCGCCTGGGCGCGATGCTCGAGCCGGGCATGTTGCTGTGCCTGTCGGGCGATTTGGGCAGCGGCAAGACCACCCTGGTACAGGGTGTGGCCCAAGGTTGGGGTTCGCTGGATGCGGTCTCGAGCCCGACCTTTGTGCTGGTCAACGCTTACCGCCGTCTGGACGGGCAAACGCTGCACCATCTGGACGCCTACCGCTTGCGGGATGCGCTGGATGCAGAAGATCTGGACTTGATCACCCTGTTGGAAACCGGCGCGCTGGTGGTGGAATGGCCCGAGCGGATTCTGACCAGCCTGCCTCAGGAGCGTTTGTGGGTAGATATGGCCTGGCTGGCAGACGAACAGCGCGGTATGACGTTTAATGCGCAGGGCGCACGCTACGAGCGCCTGCTGACCGATTTTCGCCGCCAGGTCTTTGGAGGATAAAGCATGCTGCTGGCCGTAGACACCTCGACACAATGGAGCAGCCTGGCGCTATATGACGGCGCGCAGGTTTTGGGTGAAATGGGCTGGCGCACGCAGAATCATCACACGGTGGAGTTGGCCCCGGCCGTCGAGCGCCTGTTCAAGCAGTGCGGGGCATCGTTCTCCGAATTGGATTGCCTGGGCGTGGCCACCGGCCCGGGTTCGTTCACCAGCCTGCGCATCGGGCTGGCCTTCGTCAAAGGTATCGCCCTTACCCTTCGTATCCCGGTGGTGGGCGTACCTACGTTGGACGCTCTGGCGGCGGCGCAACCTGTCCAGGATTTGCCCCTGGCGGCGGTCTTG
The DNA here is from genome assembly GCA_023406965.1 of Chloroflexota bacterium. The sequence continues at coordinate 3,218 of JAEXTI010000027.1, read as the reverse complement.
CAGGCCGGGCGCGGACGGTTAGCGCTGGTGTGGTACAAGGCTATCAAAGGCCGCTGGCGTTCTCAGGGCGAGCCGCAGGTGACCAACGCCGAGGCGCTGGTTGAATCCATTGAAAACCCCACCCTGGTGTGCGGTGAATTGAGCGCCGCCGAACGGCAATTGTTTGGGCGCAAGCGCAAAATAGCCCACCTCATATCTCCGGCGGCAGGCTGCAGAAGGGCCTCCTTCCTGGCTGAGCTAGCCTGGGAGCGATGGAAAGCGGGCAAAACCGACGAAGTCGTGGGCCTGGCGCCGATCTATCTTCACGTGGCGGAGGCAATCCCTTCGTGACGCAGCTTCCCACCTCGCCTGAAGTGCGCATCCGTCCGATGCGGCTTGAAGACGTGTCGCGCGTTCATACCATCGACAGGTCATGTTTCAGCTTGCCCTGGACGGAACGTTCGTACATCTTTGAAATTACCGAGAACATCAACTCCTCGGCGTGGGTCGCGGAAGTGAGCACGCCGGTGGGGGGTTATGAAATTGCCGGAATGGTGGTCAACTGGATCATCCTGGATGAAGTTCACGTGGCAACCCTCGGTGTACATCCCGACTTCCGCAGGCTGCGCATTGGGCAGCGCTTGCTGGCGCACAGCCTGATCGAAGCCTGGAAGCGCGGCGCGCGAACGGCCTTTCTCGAAGTTCGGCGCGGAAATCTCAGTGCCCAGGCGCTCTATGAGCGCTTTGGTTTTGAAGTGGTGGGCGAGCGGCCGCGGTACTATAAAGATAACAATGAGGATGCGCTGCTAATGACCCTGGAACGAATGCAGGTGGATAAGTTAAAGGCACTGGAAACAACATCGCGGGCCTCGGCTCCGCAATCCTACTTGGGGGAGCGTTAAAGGATGGATGCGCAACAAGTTCTTCACGAAATCGCCGGTCAGACGGCGGTTTGCACGCACTGTGCGCTGCACTTCTCGCGCAAGAAAGCCGTGCCCGGCGAAGGCCCTGCCACGGCTGAAATCATGCTGGTTGGCGAAGGCCCCGGCTTTTACGAAAACGAGCAAGGCCGGCCATTTGTCGGCGCGGCAGGGAAATATCTGGATGAGCTGCTAGAAAAAGGCGGCTTACAGCGCGGCGATGTGTTCATTACCAACGTGGTCAAGTGCCGACCGCCCTCCAACCGCGACCCGCAGCCTGATGAACTGGCTGCCTGCGCGGGCTTTCTGGACCACCAGATCGAGGCCATTGACCCGCGCATCATCATCACCCTGGGGCGCTACTCGATGGCCAAGTTCATCCCCAACGTGAAAATCAGCGAGGTACACGGGCAGCCCTTCTGGCACCGCGGGCGGATGATTGTGCCCATGTTCCACCCGGCGGCGGCGCTGCACCAACCCTCGTTAAAGACAGGCGTGGAGCGTGACTTTAGCCGATTGGGTGAATTGATCCAACAGGCGCGCCAATCGGCCCGGACGGGGGCCCAGAAGGCCGAAACTATTGTGCCCGAGGCGGATGATAGGCCCGAGGCGGATCAGCCCACGCAGTTGAGTTTGTTCTAGAAAATAACAGAAGCGGGTGTACAATCTGCTTCAAGATTTTTTTTCAATAGGGGTTAACCAATGACTGCCATTAAAGATCAACTGATTGCCCGCTTGCGGGATAAAAGTGCCACCATCGCCATTTTGGGCCTGGGTTATGTCGGCTTGCCGCTGGCTGTGGTTTTCGGCGAGGCCGGCTACAAGGTAATCGGCATCGATCCGATTGCCGAGAAAGTAGAGGCCATCAACCGCGGGGAGAGCTACGTCCTGGACATTTCCTCGGCCCAGGTGGCGGCTCTGGTGAAAGCCGGCAGACTCTCGGCGACCACCGACTTTGCCGCCTGTCTGAAAGCCGACGCGGTCAGCATTTGCGTGCCCACGCCGCTGCGCAAAACCGGCGACCCGGACCTATCTTTCATCGTTTCGGCCACCGAAGGCCTGGCCCCTTACGTCCATTCGGGGATGGTGGTGGTGCTCGAGTCCAGCACCTATCCGGGCACGACCCGCGAGATGGTGTTGCCGCGCCTGACGTCGGAAAGCGGTCTGAAGGTGGGCGAGGAAGTCTTCATCGCTTTCTCACCCGAGCGGGTGGACCCCGGGCGCACCGATTGGACCACCAAGAATACCCCCAAGGTCATCGGCGGCATCACCGCGGCCTGCTCCGAGGTGTCGGCGGCCTGGTACGAACAGGCCCTGGATACGGTGGTGCCGGTCTCTTCCACTGAAGCCGCCGAGATGGCCAAACTGCTGGAGAATACCTTCCGTATGGTCAACATCACCATGGTCAACGAACTGGCCATCATGTGCGATCGGTTGGGCGTGGACGTGTGGGAAGTGATCGATGCGGCGGCCACCAAGCCTTTCGGCTTCATGAAGTTCACCCCCGGCCCTGGCATCGGCGGACACTGCATCCCCATCGACCCGCTGTATTTATCATGGAAGCTCAAATCGTTGAATTACACCGCTCGCTTCATCGAGCTGGCCTCGGAAATCAACTCCAACATGCCGCGCTTTGCCGTGGGCAAGGTGCAGGATGCGCTGAATGATCACGGCAAGGCCCTCAAGGGCAGCCGTGTTTTGGTGCTGGGCGTGGCCTACAAGCCCGATATCGACGACATGCGCGAATCACCGGCCCTGGACGTGATTCACCTGATGCAGCAGAAGGGTGGGGATGTGCGCTACCACGATCCCTACGTGGCCTCCTTCCGCCATGATAGTTGGGGCCTGGAATCGGTCACCGATTTGATGGCCGAGGTTCGCGCCGCCGACGTGGTGGTGATTGTGACCAATCACAAGGCTTATGATTACACCGCTATTGTTAAAGAAGCCGCCCTGGTGGTAGACATGCGCAACGCCACCGGAAAACTGGGTAAGAACAACCCGAAAGTGGTCAAACTCTAATGGCTAATTACCTCGTCACCGGCGCGGCCGGTTTCATCGCTTCGCGCGTCAGCGAAATGCTGGTGGCGCAGGGCCATACTGTCACCGGGCTAGATAACCTTTGTGACGCCTACGACGTGCGCCTCAAGCAGTACCGCCTGGGTCGCTTGCGGCAGATGGACGGTTTCACCTTCCACGAAATGGATGTGTGCGACCGGCCTGGCCTGGAGCGCCTGTTCGAGTCCGGCCCGCGCTACGATGCCATCTTTAACCTGGCGGCCCGCGCCGGGGTGCGCGCTTCGGTCGAGAACCCGTGGA
>JAEXTI010000560.1 GCA_023406965.1 Chloroflexota bacterium | reverse complement strand
TTGAGTCAAGGTGGCCCAGTTGGTGGTGGGCATGGTGGCTGCCCAATTGAAGGTCTTGACTGGATCGGAGGTTACCTGTACCGAGCGCGAGGTTGTGGAGTAGCCGGGAGTGACCATGAGGGCGATGCTGTTGGATGAGACCTTCAAATCCGGGAGGAACAGGTCCATGAGGGTCTTGTCCGGTTGCCCGGCAAAGGTGTTGGCGTACTGCGGGGCGGGTACGGGGTAATTGCTCCAGCTTTCCCTTTCCATCCATAACACATTGCCGGGATGGTACGCCAGGGAGTGAAGCTCGGTGTTGGCGGCATTGTAATCGGCGTAGCTCTTGTAGGCGTCGCCGAGGGTCTTGACCTGGAAGAGGTATTCAAGGAATTTGGCGAAAGCGTCGCCGAACCAGTTGGCGTAGTAGCCCGCAGCGCCAAGATCAAAGAAAGGATCGGAGTATTCATTGACGCGCCACTGCGCTTCGCTGCTGGCGATGGAGAAACGATCGTCCCCGGAGGAGCCGGATACATAGCACCCGTACAGCATGATGATTGCGTTTGGGGCCAGCTTGATGTCACTGCGGATGACATCACTGCTATAAATGGTGCCGCCGATGGAGATGCCTCCGACTTGGTCGGGATGCTGGATGTCGCCGTAGAAAATTCCGTGACCGCGATAGAGGAAGAAGTGCGCGCCGTTGGCGGCAGTTTTGATCTGATCCCAGTTTCCGCTGGGAGGGTAGAATTCGTAGACCTGCACATTATTGTTGCGCAGCACGGTGGCTGCCAGGCGCATGTTTGCTACTTCAGCCGTGGTGGCTGGGCCGGAGTCGCCATCGATTGCGCCCACCAGTAGCACGGCTTTGAGCGGGGGCAGGGTTAAGGCTTGTGGCTGGATGAGGTCCAGCTCGACGGGGTCGGATTGTGGGGCCGCCAGGGGAATAGGCAGGGTTTGGGAGGTTTGTGGAGAAGGCTCTTGAGCCAGAGCGGGGGCCGTCAGGCTCAAGGCCAGAAGCAGGCTGAAGATAGAGTTGGTTAACAATAACAATATTTTGGAACGTTTCATCAGTTAATTCCTTGCTGCAAGCGCAATTTGAAGCAACGGGTCAGAAGACCCTACCGTATGTTTGCTCAGGCAGATAAGTGATTCGGTTGGGGTAAGTTCCGGCGGGGAAAAAGGGCTTTCACGCGTGATAAAAACGCGCAGAGGCGGAAAGGATCCTGAAAGCCAAATCCCGGCGGATGGGGTAAACTAGGGGATGATGTCTGTGATGGGCAGTCCTCAAAATGAGATTTTCGGCAACTGCTCTTGCGGTACCCGGAAAACAGATCGGGCGCAGACAATGTGATGTGTTTTGATAGACGTTATTATAATCAAAAAACGGCGGAGGAGTCAATATGAAAATCGTCCTGCAAAGGGTGCGGCGGGGGAGCGTGACGGTTGAGGGCAAGCGTATTGCCGAGATTGGGCAGGGATTGGTGCTGCTGGTGGGGGTGGGCCCCGGAGATGATGCCGAAAAAGCCCGCGCGCTGGCCGAAAAGGTGGCTTACTTACGCATTTTTGAGGACGAGGCGGGCAAGATGAACTTATCGGTACGAGATGTGGGCGGGGCGGCGATCGTAGTTTCGCAGTTTACGCTGTATGCAGATACACGGAAGGGCCGCCGCCCGGCATTCACCGACGCGGCCCCGCCGGAGATTGCGCGGCCACTGTGCGACCGGTTCGCCGAATTGCTGGCGGGCCACGGCGTGCCCGTGCAAACCGGGGAATTTGGGGCGCACATGCTGGTGGAGATTGAAAACGACGGGCCGGTGACGATCCAGCTAGAGCTTTAATCCGCCCAGCCGCGCCACAGGACCACATCCAATTGCACCGCGGAAGCTCCGGCGGCGAGTAACATATCGGCATCGGCGCGGCTGAGGATGCCGCAGGCTGCCAGGAGGGTCAGGCCGGATTTGCGCAGCGCTTGCACAGCAGCGACTGCCTGGGGAAGCAAGGCCGAGCCGTACAAACGCCCACTGACGGGTTTTTGTTCGCGGATCAACGTGCCGCGGGGAGGAGCCAGCGTAATTCCTGCTGCTCCGGCCTCGGGCAGGCGAGCAACCCAGGCCTCGCGCGCCTGTGTGACCGGCACGCACACGCTGAGGGGCAGTTCCCCCGCCGCAGCCTGGACAATTTCCAGGCATTCTTCGGGCGAGGCATGAGTGGGCAAGCCGATCTCTACCGCCATGACGCCTTCCAGACCTTCGAGCCGGCGCACCATTTGGGCTGTGGCGGCGGGGTCTTCGGCCAGAAGATGGACCCACACCGGCAGGGCAGACTGAGCCCAGCGCTGGGCATGGTGGCGCAGCACCCGGCTGAGGCCGGGGTTGGGCAGGCCTGAATGCAGCAGGAATCCACCGGGGAAGGGCAGAGCAGCCCGTTCGGCGGCAGGGGTGCGCGGGCCCTGGCTGATGGGATTGGTGATAAAGGCGCCCTGGACCTCGGGCAGCGGCCAGCGGGCGGGCGGGCGAAAACCAAGCGTTCCAGCGGCGTTCAAGTAAGGGGAGGTGAAGTAGAGGTCCTGGCGGATCATTCTACCTCCAGGGTGTTGAGATCAAAGACCGGGCCGTCGCTGCAGGCATGCTGCCAACCGCGGGTGGTGCGAACGGCGCACACACCGCATTCGGCGATCCCACCGCAGGGCATGGGGCTGAGGAGGAGAGCCTGGGCCGGGATGGTCAGGCGGTCAAACAGGCCCAGCCCTGCCAGGCGGCGAAAGCCGGCCAGGGATTCTCGCGGGAAAACCGCGGCGAGATAATCGGCCCAGGTCAGGGCTTCGGGCAGCAGATCGAGAGGCGATATTTCTACCTCGGCGGGCAAATCGGAGGGCGGAGAAGCCGTATAAAGGGCCACAGAGGCGTTCTGGCGCACGGCTTGCTCACAGAGGGGGAATAGGAGGTCGGGGGGCGCCTGGAAGGCTGCCAGGGCGAATCGGCGCGTTGTGGAGGGCGGGGAGAAACCGTGGCCCAGCGGCCCGCGCAATAGCAGAGGCTCACCGGCAACCCAATGGGCTGGCAGAGGCGGGGCGATGGGCAGTTCGTTGCCCTGGGGAAGGCCCGCCGGGAAAAGGGGCACGGGCAGAGTCTCGGTCGGATCGTTTGAGGAGGCCAGCAAGTACTGCCCGGGGGCAGGATGGAGGTTGGCGGGGCAATCGATCCGCCCAGCCAGCCCGGTGGGAGTGAGACGCAATTCGCTGAGCGAGCCTGAAGCGTGTGCCATAAGGGTATTGTATAACAGCTTTTCAGCGCAGGAGCAGATTGACGGAAAACCTGTTGAAATTCCCCCAAAAATGGAAAATTTCGGTCTTGACATAGGACGAATGTTCAGGTATTATTATCGTAGCACAAATGATCGATGATAAAAGGTAACTACTTGAACTAAAGGGAAAAGCCCCAAATGTGGCGAGTAGATGCAATAATGGGATTAAGAATCCATGGAGGTTAATGATGGCTAGACGATCAGAAGGTTTGGGCGAGCGGCCAAAAAAAATCCTAAAATTCCTTGGAGAATATCAGGATAGGCACGGTTATTCGCCTTCCATTCGTGAAATCGGCAAGCACATCAGCGTTGAATCAACCTCGCTGGTGGATTACTATTTAAACCAATTAGAAGAAAAGGGATTCATCGATCGAACAGATCGTGTTTCTCGCAGCATTCGCATCCTCAAGTCGCCCGTCGAGTCTGAGTCGGGGGTGGCGCGCGCGGTGCGGAATGTGCGCGAAACGATGGAAGAGATGATGAAAATTCCGCTGGTTGGTCGCATTGGCGCCAGCCTACCGGTACCAATGCCGCCCATGGAAGGTGGTTCCTTCTTTGACCCAGAATCCGCGGTCGAGATTAGCCGCAGCTTGCTTCCGCGTGACAAGACCAACGAACTCTTTGCCCTGGAAGTGGATGGTGTCTCGATGATCGATGCGATGGTCAATGACGGTGATATCGTCATTATGAAGCGCGCCAGCACGGCTAACAATGGCGAGATGGTGGCTGTCTGGCTGGAGGATACCGACGAGACAACCTTGAAGTATTTCTACAAGGAAGGCAGCCGGGTCCGGCTGCAGCCCGCCAACCCGACGATGGGGCCTATTTTCATTGACGACCCCAAGCGCGTGCGCATCCAGGGCAAGGTGGTCATGGTGGTACGGCAGTTCAAGCAATAAGCCGCCTGAATATGTGAGTCTGTTTTTCCCCTCCGATTTTCACCGGAGGGGATTTTTAAACCGATCATGGGGAGTGTTTTATGGCCGATCGTTTGATTTCCAATGTGCCCAGGGTGGCCATGTTCATTGGGGAGGAGCCCTATCTCACAACTTTCGTGGGGTCGCTGTACGCGGCATTGCAGGCGTTGGGGGAGGGATGGAGCTACGCAGATTTGCTGTCGATGTCGGGAGCGGGCAACCGCTTGCGCTGGATGCCGGGAACCTGGGACCCCAGCAACATCGGTATTTTACAGGCTGAAGAACCCGCCACAGCGCCGATTTTCCGCGCGCTGAAAGCGGCGGGATGGAAGGGGCAACTGCGTGTCTCGCGCCCCCTGGATGGTTTGGGGGAGCCGGACGTGGATTTTGCCTACGCCCGCCGTGAAATTTGCGCCTCGCTAGAATCAGACGTGCCGGTGCTGACCCTGGGCATATTGGGCCCGCCGGAATTCGGTATTGTGTTTGGCTGTCAAAATGACGCCGAAAGCCTGATCGGCTGGAATTACTTTCAGACGGATGAGGGGTATGAGGCTGATCAGCCTTTCATCAAGGCAGGTTGGTTTGAGGGAATGTGGGGATACCTGCTGTTGACCGGCAAGCGCCAATTGCCTTCGCTGCGGGAAAGCGGACTGGAAGCAATGAAAGCAGTCGTGCGTCACGCTCATCAAGGGGAGGTGCGTAGCGCCAAAGTGGGGTTGGCAGCCTGGGATGCGATGCTCGAGCAGTTGGAGCACGACGATTTTTCAGGATGCTCGCTGACCTTCCCGCACGGTATCCCCGGCGAGGACAGCGCCTGGCAGAACAGTGTTCAGGGGCGTTTCTTCGTCTACTGTGATGCGTTAACCCAGATTTATGAGCGGCACAATGGGCTGCCGTTTTACGAGAAATTGGCCCGTGAAATTCCTGAATGGAGCGGGGAACTTCACCTGGCAATGGAGGCATGGGAAGCCTGCGCGCAATACGGAGGATTCCTGTGGAAGTACGTGAGCATGGACGAAGCCGGATACGAGAAGTTCCGAGACCCCGCCATCCGCAAAATCCTGGCGGACGAGGGCCGGCGCGCAAAGGCCAAAGACGCAGAAGCCGTGGGATATATTGAGGAACTGCTGGCAAGTCTCAATGCGCGTTAACCTGCGCGAACAAAAAACTCCCCGTTTGAGCGGGGAGTTTTTTGTTCGCATGTGCGAGAAGCTTAGGCAACTTCCACGACAGCGCCGGCAGCTTCGAGCTTGCCCTTGGCGTCGGCGGCAGCGTCTTTGCCAACAGCGGAGAGCACTTTGGCGCCCGCGGTCTCGGCCATGGTCTTGGCTTCCACCAAACCGAGGCTGGTGAGTTGGCGGATGACTTTGATGACCTCGATTTTCTTGGGACCGGCGTCTTTGATGACGACATCGAACTCGGTCTTTTCTTCGACGGGCTCAGCCGCGGCAGCGGCGCCGGCAACGGGGGCAGCCATAGCGGCTACGGGAGCAGCAGCGGAAACGCCCCATTTCTCTTCGAGCATCTTGACGAGCTCGGCAGCTTCCAAAACAGAAAGCTTGCTCAGTTCAGCAACCAGATTGGACAGGTCGGCCATTTTAAAAAACTCCTTGCTTTTAGTTCGTTCAAATGAACGATGGTTTACAGATTAGATCGGTCAGACCGGGAAACCCCAGCCCGTGGAATACCTTACGCGGCAGCCGGAGCTTCCGAGTAGGCCTTGATGACGCCCGCGATGGAGCGGCCTGGTTCGGCGATGGTGCGAACCAGCTTGGCAGCAGGGGCTTGCAACACACCCAGCAATTGGGCGCGAATGACGGGCAGGGGGGGCAGATCCGCCAGGGCTTTGACCTGGGCAGGGTTGATCGCCTTTTTGTCCAACAAACCGCCCTTGACTTTGAAGATGTCCGATTTCGCCGCATCGTTCACGATTTTGGCTAAGGCGGGGGCATCGCCAAAGGCAAACCCAACCAGGGTTGTGTTCTCCAACAGCTTGCCATGATCGTACCCGAGCTGGTCGAGGACGATGCTGAACAAGGTGTTCTTGACGATGTGCAGTTCACCACCCGCTTCGCGTGCTTTGGCGCGCAGAGCGTCGATGTCCTTTTGGTTCATCTTGTTGTATTCCAACATGAAGACCGCCTGGCTGCGAGTCGCCCAATCCTGGTATTGAACCATCATGTCTGTCTTCTGCTTTTTGGTGAAGGCCAATGAAATTCACCTCCTTCCGGTGATGGATGAAAAAAAAGTCTTTACCTTGCTATCTGCCAGGTAAAGACTTTTCATGTACCGGCGCAAACCGGTACAGCGCTGTTTCGCTCGAAAAGTCTCCACCTCGGCAGGATATTAAGCCTTATTCAGGCACCAGCTTTCACCGGTGAAGCCCCATGGGGATGGGGTCTGCGTGACTGCGCTTTTCAGCGCGCGCAGCCACGCGATTATACTACAAAGATTGTTATTTGCCCACCAGGCTCAAGGCGGTGTTCGGGTCGATATGAACACCAGGGCCCATCGTGGAGGTGAGGGTGACACGTTTGACGAAGATACCCTTGGCCGCGGCGGGGCGGGCCTTGCGGATGGCTTCCATCAAAGCGGCCAGATTCTCGTACAGTGCGTCGGCCGAGAAAGACACCTTACCAATCGGAATGTGCAGGTTGGCGGTCTTATCCAGGCGGAATTCAACGCGACCGGCCTTGGCTTCTTTGACAACGCGGGGCAGATCTTCGGCGGGGACAACCGTTCCGGCTTTGGGGTTCGGCATCAAACCGCGGGGGCCCAAAACACGACCCAGGCGACCGGCTTTACCCATCATGTCGGGGGTAGAGATGGCGACGTCGAAATCGGTCCAGCCACCTTGAATTTTTGCGATCCATTCATCGCTGTCGGCGACGAAATCGGCGCCGGCTTCGTGGGCGGCGGTGGCGCCATCACCCTGGGCGAAGACCAGGACGCGCACGGTCTTGCCCAAACCGTTGGGCAGAACGACCACGTCGCGGATTTGCTGATCGGCCTGGCGAGGATCCAGGGCGGTGCGCATGTGAATTTCTACGGTCGCGTCGAACTTGGTGACCGAGGTTTCTTTCACCAACGCCAGAGCCTGAAGAGGCTCATAGATGGCGTTTGCATCAATTTTGGCCAGAGCGGCCATGTATTTCTTACCGTGTTTTGCCATGTTTTTTCTCCGTGGTTCAAACGAGGCTGTCAAGATGAAGCGGCTTGAGAGGACTCAAGCGGGCCTTGCGGGCAGCCCCTCCCACAAAATTAGTCAACCACCGTCATGCCAAGGCTTTTGGCGGTGCCTTCGATCTGGCGCATGGCGCCTTCAACATCAATCGCATTGAGATCTTTCATTTTGATCTCGGCGATTTCGCGAACCTGGGCGCGGGTGACCTTGCCCACTTTTTCGCGGCTGGGGTTAGCAGAGCCCTTTTCCAAGCCGGCGGCTTTCTTGAGCAGTTCGGCAGCGGGCGGGGATTTGAGGACGAAGGTGAAGGAGCCGTCGGTGTAGACGGTGATTTCAGCAGGGATCACTTCGCCGACCTTATTGGAGGTGCGGGCGTTGTATTCCTTGCAGAAGGCCATGATGTTGATGCCGTGACCAGCCAGAGCCGGACCAACGGGGGGTGCAGGATTGGCCTTGCCGGCCTTCAACTGCAGACGAACGATTGCTTTTAGTTTCTTTGCCACAGATTTACTCCTTTGTGGTTATAGCGGGTGTTTTTGGGGGCACCCTCCCACCCATAGGGACCAACGCAGTCCCTTAATCGATTATGCCTTTTCTACCTGTAAGAAGTCCAGTTCCACGGGGGTTTCGCGCCCGAAGAAATTGACCATGACGCGCACTTTGGAGCGCTCCATGTCGATTTCCGAGACGGTGCCGCGGAAATCGTTGAAGGGGCCGTCCACAATGCGGACGCGCTCGCCCACGCGGAAGGTGACCTTGACACGGGGCGCTTCGGCTTCCATGCGCTTGAGGATTTGCGAGACTTCCTCGGGGCGCAGCGGGGTAGGGGTATCCATGCCGACGAAGCCGGTCACCCCGGGGGTGTTGCGGACCACGTACCAGGATTCTTCGCTTAGGATCATGTTGACCAGGACGTAGCCAGGGAAGACGTGACGCTCAACGGAGCGGCGCTTGCCATCTTTGACTTCGATTTCTTCCTGAGTGGGGATGACCACGTCGAAGATCTTGTCTTTCATGCCCATCGTTTCGATGCGCTGCTCCAGGTTGTGGCGAACTTTGTTTTCGTAGCCGGAATAGCAGTGAATAACGTACCAGGAGCGCTCATTGGTCATGGACTCTTTCGAGGGCATGACCTCGTCAGACGGCACAGGCGCTGAATCGGCAGCCTTCCGCGGAGCCTTGGGGGCTTTTGGTTCGCGGGGTGTTTTGGAGCGGGCCGGTTTGGCGGCGGGCTCGTCATCAAACAACAATTCGTCTTCGAAATCTGCCATTTTCTTCAACGCCTCATTAACCTATGCTGGTTAGGCCACCAACAAGGTGATAAGCTGTGAGAAAATCCAGTCCAGGGCGCCGAGGAAGATCGCAACCGAAACCATGACGGCTAAAACGATCTTAGTCAGCTTCCAGGCTTCCTTGGGGGTAGGCCAGGAGACCTTGCGCAGCTCGCCCACGGTTTCGCGGAACCATTTCTGCAGGCGGTTGGGCTGGCGGGTCGGAGTTTTCTCGGTGGTTTTGGCCGGAGCAGGCATGTTCAAGAAGCGCCGCGGCTTTGCAGGGACCTGGCTTTTGGGGGCCGGCGCTGCGACTTTCGATTTCTCCGATTGAGTTGTTTTCACACTTTTATCAGCCACTCTTCGCTCCTTATCTTCTTTTCCGGTGTGCGCCGAGGGGTTCTCTAGCGCAGGAAACGCCGCCTTTGAGGACGGCGTTTTCCTTGTAGGCAGGCCAGGCGAGAATCGAACTCACAACCTCCTGTTTTGGAGACAGGCACTCTGCCTAATTGAGCTACTGGCCTATAGCGCCGGGTGGGCAGGAACCCACCCGGCTGAGGTATTACGCTTACTTGGTCTCGCGGTGCATGGTGTGCTTGCGGCAGCGGGGGCAGTATTTGCTGATTTCCATGCGGCCCGGATCGTTGCGGCGATTCTTCTGCGAGGTGTAATTACGTTCCTTGCAGTCGTTGCAAGCAAAAGTGATGACCGGGCGAATATCTTTCTTCTTGGATGCCATGTTACTTTCCTACAGCCTCTCGGCTGTACTCCTTCCGAAACTTACGAAATAATCTTGGTGATAACACCAGCGCCGACCGTCAAACCGCCTTCGCGGATGGCGAACTTGGAGCCCTGCTCCAACGCCACCGGGATGATCAGTTCGACTTCCAGGTTCACATTGTCGCCCGGCATGACCATTTCCACGCCTTCCGGCAGCTTTATCGATCCGGTCACGTCCATCGTGCGGATGTAAAACTGCGGGCGATAGCCATTGAAGAAGGCCTTGTGCCGGCCACCTTCGTCTTTCTTCAACACGTACACTTCGCTCATGAACTTCGTGTGCGGGGT
>JAEXTI010000552.1 GCA_023406965.1 Chloroflexota bacterium | reverse complement strand
CAGTCTTCATTACCATCTACTCCACGATGGGTTACGGCTCGCAAATGAGTTTGCGCGTTCGCTCTTACGATGTCATCCTTCAAATCATCTTCCTGTCCGGCATGATCATCTATGCCGCGGGCTACCTCTGGCTGCTATCCACCATGGACCGCGCTCCGCACGCACAATCCAGCCCCTTCCTCGAATTGCTCCTTTTTGTCGCCCTTCCTGGCGTGCCCCTGGCGCTGACCGGCGTGTTTCCTTCCATGGGCCTTGACCGCATGCTCTTAGGGTGGATCCTGGACGTTACGCATCTGTCCGAAAGCTTGTGGATGCAGTTCACCGTTCAACTATCCTTCTTGTGGGTCCTTGTGTCCATCAGCGCCGCGATCGCATGGATGAAGCGCCTTCATAGCGAGTAATTTTTTGAGTCTCCCGGCATCATCCGTTCGCCTACTTCAAACCCACGGAAAAGTTTTCAGAGAATCTATGTGCACTTCTATCAAAATCTTTCCCTTGAAATTGTCTCGCGATCGCGCTATGATGTATATGTCGGTCGCTGACATATCATCCATCACCCAGCTACACATCACATCACACACCGCATTCCACGCCGTTCGGAAAAGGAAGCTTAATGAACATTCACCGCTCCGCTCCCCTGCAAGAGCCTACCTTCTTCATCCTTCTCAGCCTGGCTTCGGGCAACAAACACGGTTATGCCATCATGAAAGACGTCGCCACGCTTAGCGAGGGCAAGGTGCGCATGGGCACTGGAACGCTGTACGGCGCGTTGAGCCGCCTGCTGGAGCAGGCCCTCATCGAACGCATTGACCTCCCCGAAGACAATTGTAGCAACTGCGGTGGACGATTGCGCAAAGCATACCGCCTGACCAGCGCCGGGCGAGCTTTATTACAATTGGAAACCGATCGAATGCGCTCCCTGGTGACAACCGCCAGCCTGCGCCTGGAAGAGGGGAATATATGAAGTTCGCTTTTACGGTCTATCGTCTTCTTTTGCGCCTCTACCCGCCCGCTTTTCAAGCCCGTTTCTCCGGCGAGATGGAAGAGGTCTTTTCCGCAGCGCTGGACGATGCGCGCCTGCGCGGGCGTTTGAATCCTCTCGCCACAGTCCTTAAAGAACTGGCCGACTTGCCCGCCGGATTGGCCCATACCTATGCCTTCAGCATGAGCAACGCCTTCCAATCACAGATGACACCTCAAGCTGCGGGGGGTGATTCACTCGGCAATCCAGGCAGCCCCACGCCACGCGGTTCCTGGCTCGATGCTTTTCTGACCGGCCTGCCCCAATTCCTGCTTGGGCTGGTTTCCGGGCTGCCATTGCTGCTGGCTGCTGCCGGGATCGGTGGAGAAAACTCTGTCTTGAGTATCGCATTGGGCATTCTGGCCGGGTTGGCCGTCCTGGGCAGCCTTATCGCCTACTTACGCCTTGGCCGCCCGCGCTGGGCAGCCGCCTGGTATTTCTACTGGTTCTTGATGGCTGTGATCCTCATTGTAGGCTTCTTCGAATGGGCTTTTCCAAAGCTCGAACTGAAGGACATCGTCAACGGGAGCCTCTTCCTGTCTTTGTGTTGCCTGGCCCTGGCCTTTGTGCTCTATCACATCACCATCCGCGACAGGCTGCGCGGCCTATTGGCGGCCGCCCCTCTCATGGTGGGCCTGTGGATGATCAACCTTGAATTCGTCCCCGACGGCCCCGAAGGGATCAATTGGCTGGTCACTTCGCTGCTGGCCGGGCTGATCTGTATGGCCGTGCTGCGGCTCAACCGCCCCGATCACGGGCTGATCCTGGTTGTCTGCATGGCGGCCCTGGTTGGACTGCCCTATGCCTATCTGGGCATCTACATGGGGGGGACATTGCATTTCTCCGAACCCGGCCCCAACCTGCGAGCCGTACTCAGTTCTTTTGCCCCCCAATTCGGCGTGACAGCCGCGCTGGCCATCGGCCCCCAGCTTGCCGTAACCTTGCGTGAAATAGGTCGGCGCAGCGGCGCCGGCGGGAAACTTGCCTACCGCTTAGCCCTCCTGGGTTTGCTTCTATCCATGGCTGTTGCTGTACTGGCCCTCATCAGTTCCACCTCCAATGAAAGTTTCTACATGATCACTCACTACCTCAACGCTCAGACCCTGATCCAAATCACATTTCTACTGGGTCTCCTCCTGTTTGCGCTGGGGTACTTCCTTCTACTTTCCGCCGTACACCGCAGCCCGCGCCCGCTTCCCGGCGCCTGGGCAGAAGTGCTGCTTTTCGTGAGTGCTCTCTGTGTACCTTTCATGCTAAGTTTTTACCTTTACCCGATCGGCTTGTCCCAAACCCTATTATTTGCCTGGGTCCCAGAAACCATTTACTTTCCAGAAAGCACCTGGGATTTGATCTGCCGGTATCTTCCCATCTTTTGGGTGGTTGTATCGGTATATACCGCGAACCTGTGGATGAAAAAGCTGCGCAGCACCTAGGCCGCCGATGCACACCAACCGCTGGGGACCCTATCTCCTACCTGCCGGACCCATCCTGCTCCTTTCTGCGCTATGGATCTGGCTGTACCGCCCGGTGTTCAGCTACCTGGGCGTGATCTTCTCGCGGCAGGAGTTCCGCACCAACCAGGTCCTTTTGCTGGCGGTGCTGGTACTGATCGCCGCCCGGCTGCGCCGTTCTCACATTCCCTTTCCCCAACCCGAAGATCTGCGCCCGCGCTTGCACCCGCCGGCCCTGGCGCTCCTGCTCGGTTGCTCGCTGCTCTACCTGCTCATGGAGCGCTTCTTCGATATCCGCTCGCTATCCGCCGCCCTGTTCGGCCTGGCCACCTACGGGCTGCTGGGATTATGGCTGGAATCGAGCCGCTGGCGCGAGGGCTTCCTGGCTGCCCTGCTACTGGTGGGCGTGCTGCCCTTCGGCGAGCATCTCGAAACCTTCGTTGGCTACCCCATGCGCCGCGTCACCGCCCAGCTCGTCCGCGATGGCTTCGCCGCCACCGGCCACACCTCCCTCGGCGTCGACACCATCCTGGTCTTTGAAAGCGGCATCGCCAAAATCGACCTGCCCTGCAGCGGCGTGAAAAGCCTATGGACGGGGCTGCTCTTCCTGCTTTCCGCCGCCTGGATCGAGCGCCACCCGCTTAATATTCGTTGGCTGCTTTCCGGAGTGCTGATGGTCGGGCTGCTCTTCTGCGCCAACCTGCTGCGCGTCGCCGCCCTCATCGGCGCCGGGCAGGTGCTGAACTGGCCGCTACTGGCCGAAATGCTGCATGTGCCTCTGGGCGTGCTGGGCTTCATCGGCGCTTGCGCGGGGGCCCTCGCCATCCTGCGGCTGCCCCGCCCGGCTCGCGCCCTACCTGCCCTGGCCCCGGCCCACGCCCGCCCGTTCTGGCTGGCCCCTGCCTTGTGTGCCCTGGTGTTGGGCCTGGTCCTCCTCTACACTCCCCGCCCCGTGCAAGGCGCGTCGGTCTCCTCATCCTGGCAGTACCCCGCCGAGATGAACACCTCACCCCAACCGCTGACCCCCGGCGAGATCGACTGGATTACCAGCGGTGGGGCAGACAGCGCCGACCGCCAACGCTTCTCAATGGGCGATCTGAGCGGCTCGATGATCCTCATTCGCAGCCACTCCTGGCGCGGGCAGCACCGCCCCGAGCGCTGCTTTGAGGTGTATGGGCTGACGGTCGACAACAGCTATGCGCAACTCGTTTCCAGTGAGTTCCCTCTGCGCGTCGTCAAACTTTCCGACCGCTCTTCTGGGCGCAGTTATACCGCCGCTTACTGGTTCCAATCCGCCACCCAAATCACCGATGATTACGGAACGCGCATGTGGGCAGACCTCGATCCGCAGCGTGAGGAATGGGTACTGGTAACTGTCTTATTCGATCAGAGTGTAGACCCACAGGCCCAAGCCACCCTCGGCTTCCTGACCAGCCTGCGCGAGGTCATTCACAAAGGGATGGTGAAATGAACGCAACCCCCGCCAACAAGCTGCCCTTATCCGATAAACTGGGCGCAATTCTGTTCTGGTTCTGGAACATTCTATTTCTAGCCTTCGTCCTGCTCGGATTCGCGCCCGTCTTGCTGCCCGAGATCATTCTCTCGCTGCGCGCCGGGATCACGCCGCTCATTTACTTCATCTACGCCGTTGTCATTGTGCTCATTCCGGTGGCTTGCGTGGTGTTGGCCCTGACCGTCTTTCGTAATGATCCGGGCAAGCTCTTCGCTCTTGGCTATGTGGTCGAAGG
>JAEXTI010000476.1 GCA_023406965.1 Chloroflexota bacterium | reverse complement strand
TCGTCAAAGAAGCTCTCTTCAACATCCTTGGCACCGATGTGGTCGAGGCCTCTTTCCTCGATCTGTTTGGGGGCCCCGGCTCGGTTGGTCTGGACGCCCTCAGTCGCGGCGCCGCCTATTGCCGCTTTCTGGATCTGCACCGCGCCGCTGTGGACACCATCCGCGCCAACCTGGAAACCACCCGTCTGAAGGAGCTGGGGCAGGTTCATCTGGCCGATGCCTTCGCCTACCTGGGCCGCGAGCCCGACCGCGACTTTGATTACATCTACATTGCCCCGCCGCAGTACAAAGGCATGTGGGAGCGCGCCTTGCGCCTCGTGGATGAGCACCCCGGCTGGATGAACGACTCTACCTGGGTCATCGTACAGATCGACCCGGTGGAATATTCGCCGCAAGTGCTCAACCAATTGGTGGAGTTCGAGCAGCGCAAATACGGCAGCACCCTGCTGGTGTTCTACGAGCGCGTCCTGCCCGAAGACGAAGCTACGCCTCCAGCATAAGCTTGTAAAAGGTTTCCCACCGCTCCCGCAGTTGTGGGTCTGCGCTGGCCTTCGCTATCGTCCCCTCTACCTGGGGCAGCGCAACAACCACCTTGCCTTGACCCAATCGGTTCTTCAATATCATCGGCAGCCTACGCTCATCCTCGGCCAGCACCTCGGCGCTCTCCGCCTGCACCTCCAGGCACAGACCGCGTGGAAATGTATCCACCACCCACGTCTGCCCTCCTAGATAGAATTTCACCGCCTCCTTGCTGCGATATTGCATCGGCTTCGCGCCGGTCAGTTCATTATAGGCCGGACCCCAATTGAACGCGTCCGGCCCGTGCCAGATCAGCGTTCCGCCTTCCCTTACCCACTCGATCAAAACCTCAGCTTCGTCTACGCGTAGATGCGCCCCCGCCACCACCACCGTCTTCACACCCGTGGGCGCCGGTTGATTCCCATGCACAAAACCCACCCTGCGCCCCAATTGCCGCAGAAAATGTCGGGCCAACAAAATTCCGGCAGACTCGCCACCCGGTTCGTGCCCGGGGCAGTCTTGATTGTCACGATGGTAATACTGGCTCGAAACAAACAAAGCGGTGTCAATATCACCCAAATCCGGCGCGGGGCGTTCCTGCAATCCGCGCGCGAAATCTAGAAACGGCTGCAAGCCAGGTTTGATTCGCCCTTGCTCGTCCACCAGCCCCAGCGTAGCCTCAAAACCGTTAGAAAGATACGGTCTGACCCCGGCACGTATATCCCGGAAACACCACCACAGAAAGCCGTTGGCTCCCGCCTCCCAGCAGGCAGGCAAGAGCCGCCGCAAGTAACTCTCCTGCTGTTCTTTACCAAAGGTGACAATCGTACCAAACTCCTGCAACAGCACCGGCCCAAAACTACGCGCCACCGCCGTATACCCTGCCAGCAGTTCCGCTGCCAGCGGGTCGGTCATCCCGTTAAAGCCCAACGCATGCCAGGCCGGCACAGGGTATCCGTGCATGGAATACAGATCCATGCCC
The DNA here is from genome assembly GCA_023406965.1 of Chloroflexota bacterium. Next base: position 3,177 of record JAEXTI010000476.1, on the reverse strand, counting down.
GGCATGTCGCCCAGCCGCCAGCCAGTGTCCTGTATGACCTGATTATGGTCGCAACCCGACACCAGAATGGCCTGCGGGTATTCTGATCGCAGCGCAGCAGCCACCCGCCCGCACCAATCCCGCACCGCTGCCGGAGTTGCCTGTTTGCTTTCTTCCAGGCAGTCCAACTCGTTGCCCAAATCAATCGCCAGAATAGTCTCACCAAATCTGGCAAAAATAGGGCTCAGTTTCCGGCAAAAGGCTTCGGCCCGCTCCACCAGAGTGGGGTCAGAGAACAGGTTGCGTCCCGCGAACCATTCGGGGCGAAAAGCCGCCCCGCTCATCCAACCCACAAATACCGATGGGTGCGCGTACAAGTTTCGCTCCCGGCACCATCCCAGGAACTGCTCCAGCCGGGCAAACATCCTCTCGTCGTAATGTCCCAACTCAGGCTCAAAATCCTGCCAGCGCAGGAAAAAACGCAGCGTGTTCAGTTCCAGCCGGGTCAGCAAATCCAAATCACCGCGCATTTCCTCTTCCGGCCACTCCAGCCACATCTCCACCCCGCAGCTCCCCGGCCAATAGTTCACCCCCACCGGTATGAAGCGTCGCCCCTCGCGCACGAAGTATCCACTTGCCGAATCCAACATAATGTGGCTGCTCATGGTCACTCTCCAAACACCACCGTCAGGCGCTCCTGCTCGTCATAAAACGAGCGTGCCGAAAAAGGCGGTCCTTGCCTGGCAGCCAGGGCGCGCGGCAGAATGCTCACCAGGTCTTCCACCAGCGGCAGGCCGGACAATTCATCGACCGGAACCCATTCCGGGCGTCCCTCCACCGATTCGACCACCTCGCCGCCGCTGTACTCTCCACAGAAGACATACAGGCCAATGCCGGTCATCTCTTCCACGTCCACCAGCACCGTCCCCACCAGGCGCAGGTCGCTCACCTGCAAGCCGGTTTCTTCCGCCAGTTCTCGCCGCGCCGCGCTGAGCGCATCTTCGCCGCGCTCCAGGTGTCCGCCAATACCGTTATACTTGCCCGCCCATAACCGTTTGGTGGGCGCGCCGCAGATCAGCAACACCGCATCAACGCGCGTCACAAAAATCAATGTGCGCGGAATTATTTGATATCTTTTTTGTGAAATTCCCTGTTCAGCTTTTGGCATAATTTATTCTACCGTTAAAAAGATAGAGTGCAGCGCAAACGCGCCGCACTCTATCTTTTTTAACGATTCTCTCCTCCGCCTAAGGCAGTGAAAATCTATTTGCTCAGCATCTGGCGCAGAGCGTCCAACTGCCCGGCGCTACCAAGATAATCGTTTTTCTGAGCAATGAACTTGGCGTATTCAGCCATGAAGACCTTGCCAATCGGGCGCAGATCAAACTCTTCCGGCTTCGCCAGGAAGTACTCGCGGTGAACGCGGGTCCACACCAGGCGGCCGTCCGTGTCAATGTTGATCTTGGTCACGCCCAACTCGGCAGCGCGGCGGAACTGGGTCGCATCCACACCCTTAGCGCCTTTCAGATTGCCGCCCGCGGCATTGATGCGCGCCACTTCTTCCTGGGGAACCGAGCTGGAACCATGCATTACCAGGGGGAAGCCCGGCAGCACTTTCTGAATCTCACCCAGCACGTCAAAGCGCAGGCCCTGAGTCCCGCTGAACTTGAAGGCGCCGTGGCTGGTGCCGATGGCGACGGCCAGCGAATCGCAGCCGGAGCGCTCAACGAATTCCTTGGCATTCTTGGGGTCGGTGAGCTTGGCGTTCGATTCATCCACCGCCACATGCTCTTCCACGCCGCCCAACTGGCCCAATTCCGCCTCCACCACGATCCCCTTGGCATGCGCCAGATCGACGATCTTCTTGGTGATGGCAATGTTGGTCTCGAAATCCTCATGCGAAGCGTCGATCATCACCGAGCTGTAGAAACCACTCTCGATGCAGTCGATGCAGGTGGCCTCGTCGCCGTGATCCAGGTGCACCGCGAAGATGGCCTCGGGGAAAATCTCGTCCGCCGCGCGGATCATCGCTTCCAGCATGCGCTTGTCACTGTACTTGCGCGCGCCCTTGCTGATCTGAATGATGAACGGGGCCTTGCTGTCGACGTTCCCTTGGAACAAACCCATGCACTGCTCCAGGTTGTTGATGTTGTAAGCGCCGATGGCGTACTTTCCATAAGCAGCTTCGAAGAGTTTTTTGGTGGTAACGATCATAGAAATCTCCTTTGCATAAGTATCCCCCGCCGGAGATTTCCGGCAGGGGATGAAAAATTTAGCTCAAGAACATTGGCACGCCCATGAAGTCACGAATCTTCGGGCGGTAGTGTTCAATATCATAGAAGCTGGTCACGTCCACACGTTTCTTCCCGGCCAAAACCATCTCCACCGGCACAGTGGTGTACTTGCCGCCGTGCAGGGCGCACATCTTGCCGGTTTCGTTGCGGCGGATCAGTTGGATCGCCAGGTTGCCGTAAGACATGGCTACCATGCGGTCAAGCGAATCCGGCGCGCCGGAGCGCATCAGGTAACCGAGCTGCTGGTACATAATATTCTGCCCGGTGATCTGCTTGATTTGCTCAGCCAACATCTCGCCCACGCCGCCCAGTTTGCGGTGCCCGTAAGCATCCGCTTCGCCGGTCTCGATCACTTCGCCGCCTTCCATGATGCCGCCCTCAGAGATGGTCATGATGGCATAGTTGGATGGGTTGTTGCGCTTATCTTCCACCAGGAAGTTGGCCAGCCGGTGTACGTCAAAGGGCACCTCGCTGATGACCGCGCGGTCCACGTAAGACAGGTACGCGCTGATCAAGCTGGTCTCGCCAGAGTTGCGGCCAAACAGTTCCACAATACCGATGCGCTCATGGGAGCCCACCGAAGTGCGCATGTTGGTGATAAATTCCACCGAGCGCGTTACAGCCGTAGAGAAACCAATGCAGTAATCGGTACCGAAGACATCGTTATCCATCGTCTTGGGCAGCGCCACCACCGGGATACCTTCGCGGTGCAGGCGGACGCCAAAGCTCAACGTGTCATCACCCCCAATTGGGCACAGCACATCGATTCCCAGGTGCTCAATCACCTTCATGACGTAATCGGTGTAATCGGTCAGGTTGCTATCGGGAACCGGCTTGCCCCAGGAAGAATTCTTCAGAAAGTCCGGGGTCGCGCCAGGGGAAACTTTTTGCGGGTTGGTACGCG
>JAEXTI010000398.1 GCA_023406965.1 Chloroflexota bacterium | reverse complement strand
CCTCGGCGGGGTCGGCATCTACGGTTTCGCGTCCTTTGTTGGCCTCTTTTTCGGTATGGCGATCAAAAGATGGATGGATTTTGTGCTCCCCCAGGAGAACCTATTCACCGGTATCTTATTGAATGGTTTCAATCACTTCATCTTCTGGCTGTGCATTGCGATTGCTGTCCTGGCTTTTGTCTTCTTCCTGCGCGGAACCGATCGCGGGCGGAAGGCCGGAGAGCGCATCCAGGGAGACTGGACGAACATCTCTTTTCTCTTTTACGGTGCACTTCTGATCATCTTGTTCATCGACTTTGACGAATACCAGCACGAAGGCTGGTACATCATCGGCTGCCTGGCAGCGCTGACTGCCGGGGCCTGGGCGTATCTGCGTATCCCGCACCCTGGGCGGCGCGTGCTGGCCTTGCTGGCAGGTGTCACCGTGTGCATGGCGATCATGGGCGTGGGTAAGTATTACCTCGTCCCGCTGCAGGATTGGCCCATCTTCTCCGAAAGCCACACCACCGAAGACGAGCGTTGGTTCGAATCGCTGCGCACTATCGCCACCTGGTTCATGGCCGTAATGGCTGTGGGGCTGCCTGGCCTGTTACAGGTGTTACGCAATAAGTCGCAGGCGCATCAACGCAATATTGGGGAAGTGGTTACCCAGTAACCGCCGGCATTGCGCTGAAACTCCAAGATGTGGGTGATGCAGCGCGGCAGTTCCTCACGGCGGTGCGTTACATACAGAATTTGCGTGCCGCGCTCTTCGGTTGCCCGCGAAACCAGCTCGATTAACCGGCGGCTGTTGGCCGGATCCAGCCCCTGGCAGGGTTCGTCCAGCAGAAGCAGATCGGGATTCTTGACCAGTGCCCTCGCCAGCAGCACCACTCGCTTTTGCCCATACGACAGGCTGCCATATTCCGCGGCGCCGTCCAGAGTGAGCAAGTCCAGCCAGGCCCCGGCCTGATCCTGCTGCGCCGGAGTCGCCCGGCGGTACAAGCCCACCGAATCGAAGAACCCCGACAGCACCACCTCGCCTACGGTCAGCCCTCCGCGGTAGTGAAACTGCAACTCCGGCGACAGCACCCCCATACGCTGCTTGATCTCCCAGATGCTCTCCCCGCTGCCACGTTTGCGCCCAAACAGGGTGATGTCGTTGGCGTAGGCTTGCAAATGGTCGGCGGAGATCAGCCGTAGCAGGGTGGTTTTTCCGGCCCCGTTCGGCCCCACAATGGCCCAATGCTCCCCGCGCCGCACAGTCCAATTCAGCCCGGCGATGATCTCTCGCTCGCCGTAAGTAATGCGCACCCCGCGCATCTCCACCACCGGCGCAGCATCTTCCCCCGGCAATGCCACCCGTGCCGCGGGTGGGCGATCAGCAACAACAGCCACGCCGGCAGATGCCTCCGTGCGCTCTCCGCAAAAAGCCACTCGCCCCGCCTCCAGCCGCAGCAGGTGCGTGAATGGCGCGGCGATCTCGTCGGTGTGATGCGTCACCAGGATAATCTGCGTGCCAGCCTCCGCCGTCTGGCGGATCAAATCCGCCAGCGTGGTCCGCGCGGCGCTGTCCAGCCCATCAAAAGGCTCATCCAGAATCAGCAAGCGCGGCTGAGAAGCCAGCGCCCGGATCAGCAGCACCTTGCGCATCTCGCCGTTGGAGAGTGCAGAAATAGGCGAGTCTAGCAATACCCGCAGCCCAAACCGGTCGGGCAGGTCGCTATCCCTAGCGCCCAGAAATTGACTCACCGTAGTGCCTTCGTCCTCGCTGCCGCTAAAACCGCGCGCCAGGTCCAGTTCCTGCTCGCGGGTCAAAATGCGCTGAGCCTGCTCAAACGATACCTGGGCCATCTGCGCCGGGAGTTGCGCATCGTAAAAGCGCACTTCTCCGGGGCGGGCCGCCGGAACCTTGCCCAGCAGCACCTGCATCAGCAAAGTTTTACCCGAGCCGTTCGGGCCGGTCACCACCCACTGGCTGCTCGGTTGAACAACCCAGTCAATGTTATCCAACAGCATCTCCGCGCCGCGCCGCACGCTGACCCCGCGCAGTTCCACCAGGGGCGGGTTGTCCATCAAGCCGCGGCTACAGGCCCAGTTGGGTGCAACGCAGCGTGAATCTCTACCGGAGAAATTGCCCCCTCGCGCAGCACTACGGGCGGCTCCTGGGTGCAGTCCACCACCGTCGATGGTTTTCCACCGGGGCAAGGGCCGCCGTCCAGAATCAGGTCGATACGCCCGCCCAGTTGGTCGAGCACGTCCTGCGCCGTCAGCGGGTTGGCCTGCCCCGAGAGGTTGGCCGAGGTGGTCGCCAGCGGGCCCACTCTTCGCAGCAGAGCCACAGCGAAGGCATGGTCGGGCATGCGCACGCCGATGGTCGGGTAAGGCGACAGGTTTTCAGGCAGCTTGGGCGATTTGGGCACCACCAGGGTCAGCGCGCCGGGCCAAAAGCGCTCTGCCAGAATGCGAGCTGCCTCGGGCATGCCAGGGGTTAGTTGGCGCAGGTGCTCAATCTGCCCAACCAGAACAGCGATGGCTTTGGCGGCCTCGCGGGTCTTGGCCTCAAACAAACGCTCCACCGCCGCGCGCGAATAGGTGGCGGCGGCTAATCCATAAACCGTATCAGTTGGAAAAGCTACCAACCCGCCTTGCTGTAAGACAGCCAGGGCCTGTGGAATGGCGGCGGGGTCGGCAGCAGAAAGAACGGTGGTTTGCATAAGAATTCTCAGAGTATCTTTGAGGCGTCCGGCGCCAGAGTGAAGACCTCGCTATTATACATTGTCCAGCCGCGGAAAGGACCAAAAATTCAGGGGTATAATCTTTTCATTCTACTCTGGAGCGTTCAATGTTTGTCTTCCTCTCCAAAACCATTCCGCAATTCATCCAGCCGCTGGGGCTGAGCTTCCTGTTGGCCCTGGGTGCGCTTTTGCTGCACAAGCACCCCAAAGCGCGTACGCTTCTGCTGGCTGCCGCCGTGCTCATCCTTTACCTGGCGGGCAACCGCTGGGTGTCGCAAAGCCTGGCCCGCTCCCTCGAATGGCGCTACCTGCCCCCGACAGAAATCCCCACCGCCGAGGTGATTGTAGTGCTGGGCGGCGGGACCATTCCCGCCGAAACGCCCCGCCCGATGGTGGAGATCAACAGCGCCGGCGACCGCGTGCTCTACGCCGCGCAGTTATATCGCTACGGCAAAGCCCCGGCTGTGCTGGCAAGCGGTGGCTTCATCACCTGGTTGGATGACCGCCCTTCCACCCCCGCCGAAGAGATGTCAGCCCTGCTGCAATTAGCCGGTGTACCCGAGGAAGCCATCTGGCTGCAGAACAAATCCCAAAACACACGCGAAGACGCCCTCTACAGCGCCGAGATGCTGCGCGAGAAGGGCATCAACCGCATCCTGCTGGTGACGTCTGCCATGCATATGCCCCGCTCGGTGGCCCTCTTCGAAGCGCAGGGACTGGAGGTGGTCCCCCTCCCCGTTGATTTCGCCGTCTCCGAAGAAGGTTGGGCGGACTTGTGGAACCCCGATTTTGGCGCATTTCTCACGCGCCTGCTGCCCAGCGCCAGCAGCCTCAGTTTGACCACCAACTGCCTGCATGAATACTACGGCATGATCGCCTACTGGATTCAAGGCTGGTTATAACCGCTTCACGCCCTTCAAGCCTTAGAGAATCAGAAATTACTGGACAACTCGGTCCAGGTAGATATCCGTTTGGGCCAGGGGGTCTTCGGACGGCTCAATGTGCGTCGTCATACTCACCTGCGGGATAGCTTTGGTAACCTTGATTTCGATCTGTTCCGCCAACTCATGCCCCTGTTTGACCGTCCAGGAGCCGGGAACCAGCAGATGAATCACCAAGAATTTTCTCGCCGCGGCCTGGCGAGACCGAAGTGCATGGTAACCAACGCCCTGGGCTTGATAGGCTTCGAGGATGGATTTGACTTCTTTGATCTCTTCAGGCGGCAGAGAAGTATCCAGCAAGCCTTTACCGGCATGGACCAACATCTTGTAGCCAGTGAAGACAATATTCGCTGCCACCAGTAAAGCGATTATTGGATCCAGGCGTTGGTAACCGGTAATCCCCACCAGGGCAATCCCCACCAACACGCCCCCTGTGGTCCACACATCCGTCATCAGATGCCGCGAGTCGGCCTGGAGGGTAATCGAACCATATTTCTTCCCTGCGCGCATTAACACCAGGGCCACGCCCAGGTTGATCAGTGAGGCGATCACAGAGATGATCAGGCCCAGGCCAACCTGCTCCAACGGCACCGGGTCAATCAGTCGCGGGATGGCGCTGACAATAATGCCAACCGCCGCTAGCAAGATCATGCCGCCCTCAAAACCGGTAGAGAAATACTCTGCTTTTGAATAGCCATAGCTAAATTCATCGCTTTCCGGTTTTAACACGATGCGCAAAACAATCAAAGCCACGATTGCAGCGGCCAGATTGACGGTCGACTCCAGTGCGTCCGACAGCAAGCCCACTGAGCTTGTGATCAGGTAAGCGGTCATTTTTAGAACGATGGTCACAACCGCTGCGCCGATGGATAACCAGGCAAAGCGAGTTAATGAAACGGGTTTTCCTTGAGGGTTTCCCATAGTTTAGAAGTTGCCTACAAAAGATTTGGTGGGATTAGGTACTATGGGTATTGTAGCACAACAAGGTCACCTGGCGTTTTCCAATCTTGAAGTACTCTGCCCGCTGGTAAGCCGGGTGCGCCGACTTCTGGTTCTTATCCGACGCAATCGCCACCACCGTCCCTGGGCGGATCACCGCGCGCAACGACTCCAACAACCGGTACAGCGGCGGCTCTGCGCCCGCTGCGCCCTGCCAGCCGCTCAACTGCCCGTAGGGCACATCACTGAACACCAGGTCAATCTCCGCGCCCCCCGTCCCGGCTTGCAACGCCTCAGGCGAAAGCGCATCGACCCGAAAGACCATCCCCGGAATGCCCCTCTCCGGCAGCCGCTTGCGCAGCGCTTTCAGACTCTCCAGGGCTTCCGCATGGGAAGTCTTGCCAAACTGGCTCAGCATCTCACGCAGTTCCGCTTCGCGCCGGTTGAGACCATCCGGCCCCAGCAGGCCCAGATTGCGCTCCGCTGTCACCACCGCTTGCCCGTCGATGTCCGCCGCCAAAATCGAGCGAATCCGGCTCCCATGCAGGAATCCCAACGCGCACAGATGATAGGCTGCCCCGCAGCACGGATCAAACAGAGCCAGCGGGCGGTTTTTGCCCAGCAAAGCCTCCGCGCGCTGAAAAATCTCACTAGCCAACCGCAAAGGGAATGCCGGCGCGCCGGGCAGGTTGTAAATTACCCGCCCCGAGGCGTAATCGGAGAAATCCTGGTCTTCCAGGGCAAAACGGTAGGTCATTGACCCTGATTTTCCCAATCCGGCTGCGCAAAGCGGCGGTCATACGCGCCGTTTTGCTTGAGCCAGATATTCCAACCCGTATCCACAAGGCCAAACTTGGCCAGCACACTCAATCCCATCTGCATCGTCTTTGGCAGCCGCAGCGGTTGAGCCAGCTTTCGTACCAGTTCAGCGTCAAACTGACCGTTCCGTCCAAACCCGCGCCCCAATTCGCAAAATGAATCCAACAGGCCGCGAATAGCCTTGTCTGGCTGAGATTGGATGCCCTCCACCCCGCCTTTGATCACCACGCCCAGGCAGGGCGAATGCATTCGCGTTGCCAGCTTTTTCAGATAGCGGGCCACATAGGT